>JAYUCN010000688.1:0-22339 GCA_043740335.1 Planctomycetota bacterium | reverse complement strand
CCGGCCGACATGTGGCTCGGCGACGACTTCCACCACAACGGCGCGTTCCGGCTCGCCTACGGCTTCGAGTACGCAGCGATGATGGAGACCGGCAAGACGACCGAGCCGTTCCGCTTCGATCGCTACGACACGTTCGACTGGTACCTGAGGCTCGGCTCGCTGGCGCACGTCAACGCGACGTTCCTGCACGAGAAGATTCCGACCTGGAACGACTACGTCGCCCATCCCGACTACGACGCGTTCTGGCAGGCGCAGACGGTGACGCCGCAGCTGCAGAGCTGCACGGTGCCGACGCTCAACGTCGCCGGCTGGTGGGATCAGGAGGACTTCTTCGGTCCGATCGCGATCTACGAGGCGCTCGAAAAGCACGACACGCAGCACCACAACCACCTTGTCGTCGGCCCTTGGAATCACGGCGGCTGGTCGCGCGGCGACGGCGACAAGCTCGGTGCGATCCCGTTTCACAGCAAGACGGCGCTGTGGTTCCGCGAGAACGTGCAGGCGGTGTGGTTCCGGCATTGGCTCAAGGACCAGGGCAAGCTCACACTGCCCGAGGCGCTCACGTTCGAAGCGGGCAGTAACGAGTGGCGGCGCTGGGACGCGTGGCCACCGGCGGGCACGACCAGGAAGAACCTCTACTTCCAGGCCGGCGGCGCGTTGTCGTTCGAAGCGCCGACCGCGACCGGCGAAGGCGCGTGCGACTCGTTCGTGTCGGACCCTGCGCATCCGGTGCCGTATCGGCAGCGGCCGATCCAGGCGACCTACGGGCCCGGTTCGAAATGGCGCGAGTGGCTCACCGAGGACCAGCGCTTCGCCAAGGACCGCGCCGACGTGCTCACGTGGGAGACCGACCTGCTGGCGGACGACGTGACCATCGCCGGCGCGATCGAATCGCGCTTGTTCGCGTCGACGACGGGCACTGACGCCGACTGGATCGTGAAGCTCATCGACGTCTACCCAGAGGACTTCGCGACGCAGCAAGCGCTCGCCGGCCACGAACTGATGGTCGCCAACGAAGTGTTCCGCGGCCGCTACCGCCACGGGTTCGGCAAGCCCGAGCCGTTGCCAGCCGGCGAGGTCGTCGAGTTCGCATTCAGTCTGCACACGCAGAACCACACGTTCTTGAAGGGCCACCGCATCATGGTGCAGGTGCAGAGCACGTGGTTCCCGCTCATCGACCGCAACCCGCAGACCTTCGTGCCCAACATCTTCCTCGCCGACGACGCCGACTTCCGCGCGCAGACGCACCGCGTGTTCCGTTCGGCGAAGTCCGCTTCGTGTGTCGTGCTGCCGGTCGTCGTGCGGCAGCGCTGACACAGTTGCTCAGGTCGCCGCACCGGGCTGGGGCAGTAGCGACGCGCAGGTTCTTCGACAATTCCGGTGACGCCTTCGCCCGCGCGCGGGAAGGAAGGTCACGATGCCAGGTTCGCCCGAACAGCTCTTCGCGCAGTTCCGCGCCACGGGAGATCCCGGGCCGCTCGGCGAACTGTTCGACCGCGCGAGCCCGCAGCTGCTCGCACTGGCACTGCATCTGTGCGGCAACCCCGCCGACGCCGAGGACGCCCTGCAGGCGACGTTCGTCACGGCGATCGGGCGCCGAGCCGACTGGGACAGTGCGCGCCCCGTACTGCCGTGGTTGTGCGGCATCCTCACGCTGCAGACGAAGAAGATCGGCGAACGACGCGTGCGACGGCGCGAGGCGGAACTGCCCGAGCTCGTGCTCGAGGACGGTTCGCCCGTCGATGCGAGTGAACGGCGCGAACTCGTCGGCAAGCTGCGGCACCACGTCGACCAGTTGCCGCAGGAGCAGCGGCAGGTGCTGCTCTTGCAACTCGAACACGGCCTGTCGCCGGCCGAGGTCGCCGAAGTACTCGGCGTAGCGCCCGGCACGGTGCGCATGCGGTTGCATCGCGGTCTGAAGGCGCTGCGTGGACTCATGCCGGCGGGGTTGCTCACCGCACTGCTCGCGGCGTTGCCGTCGCGCGGACTCGCGGCCGTGCGCGCGGCGGTCGTGCAGCACGCCGTTGCGGGCATCGCGGTCGTCGGCGGAGGTGCGTTGCTCATGAAGAAGGTGCTCGTCGGCGTCGCCGTTCTTGCTCTGCTCGCGATCGGTTGGAACGTGGCCGTGCCGTTCTGGCGAACGGCAGAGGCCATGGTCCCAGAATCGGCAGCACCGATCGCGAGCCACGTCGAGCGACCGCAGACGCCGGCTGCGGGTGCGAACGCACCGAACGCCGAGGAACGCGTCGCGGTGTTGACCGCCGTGCCGCCACCCGAAGCCACGGCGCCGCGCGGCACGCTGCTCGTGCGCACGCTCAAGCGGGACACGCGCGCACCGGTGCCCCACGTTCCCGTGCGCATCGTCGCGGAACGCGGCGATGTCGACAGCCGGTTCGAACTCACGACGGCGGTGACTGGTGAGGATGGCACGTGCACGATCGCGGACGTGGCACCGGGTGCGCAGCATGTCCTGGCTGGGGGGAACCTGCAGTGCGTTGTGCAGGTCGCGGCCGGAGTGATCACCACCGCGGAGTTGGAGTTCCCCACGGCGCATCCGGTCGAGAGCGTGCGCGGGCAGGTGGTACATGCCGCCGGCGGACCTGCTGCGGGAGCGACCATCGTCATCGGTGCAATGATGGAACGCCATGCCGAGGCCATCGCTACCGCTGACGCGGCCGGCCGATTCGAGGCGTCGATGCCGCGTGGCTTGCACATGCTTGGGGCGCGGTTGCCTGGCTTCGCCGCGTCGCCGATGGAATTCGTCTCGCCGCGCAGGGAGCTCGAACTCGTACTGCCGGGGCCAGGTGCTGCGATCTCGGGCGTCGTCGTCGACAGCGACGGAACACCTCTGGCGAACGCCGTCGTGGAGGTCGGCGAACCGCGCCTACGCCGTCGCTGGTACACACCTGACAGAATGTTCGAGTCGGCGCCAGCGCAGCGGCTGCGCACGGATGGCGCCGGTCGCTTCCACGCCGTCGATCTTCCGGCCGACGAGCTCAGCGTCTTCGTGCGTGCCGATGGTCATGCAGCGTTCCATCGCTTCGTGACGACCGTCGCCGCGGAAACGCTCACCGTTCGATGCGAGCTGTTGTGCGGTGCCGCCGTGCACGGACGTGTCGTCGACGAATCGGGTGAGCCCGTCGCAGGCGTCCATGCCTACCTCGGCGGCGGCGCCCATGGGGAACCGCGGATGACGGACGCTGAGGGGCGGTTCGGGTATCGCCACGTCGCTATCGGACCCCAGCAGCTCGAGGTCAGCGGCGACGGCATCACGACGAAGTCCTGCGAACGCGCCGAGACCGAGGTCGGCGAATGGCTCATCGTCGTGCATCGACTGCCTCGATACCTGCTCCGGTTTACCGACGAATCGGGCTGCCCTCTGGTCGGTTGGACCGTCGGCTGGCAGCGGACGGGGAATGGCGAAGCGAAGACGGACGCGATGGGGCGAGTCGCGCTGCATGCCAACGCAGAAGGGGAGCATGCCCTCAGGTTGGCCCCAGCTTCGAATATGCAAGCCGCCGTACCTTGCGCATGGCCTGCGGGTCTGGTGCCAGGTATCGAGACCACGATCGTCGTGCCTACCGATGCGGAGCCACGCGCGGTGGTCACCGGCATCGTGCTCGGACCTGATGGCACGCCGCTGGCGTCAGGCTGGATCAAGGTGACAGGTACGGAAGACGTGCGCCTGAACGAGAAACGCATTGCAGCGGGCCCCTTCCGCATCGAACGCGTGCCGCCCGGCGACTGTGTGCTCGAGGTGCTTCGTGAGGGATGGGGTACCGGCGTGCGCTTCCCCGTGAAGTCGCTGCAGAACGGCGAAGTGCGCGACGTCGGCGAGTTGCGGCTGCCACCCGAAGGCTCGTTGCAGGTGCGCGTGGTGTTCGCCCCCGGCAGCGCGTCACGTGATGCGAGCGTGTTCCTGTTCGACAGCGACGGTCGCGAGCACTTCGCCCCGCCGCGCGATGCCGCGCCGCAGCCGTGGCCCGCGGGGCGGTTCACGTGGAAGGCCATGGCCGACGATTCTCTGTGGCAAGCGGGCGTCGTCGACGTGCGCGCTGGCGAGACCACTTCACTGGACATCACGCTGCAACCCGGCGTGCGGCGCTACCTGCAGTTCCCGGTCCCTCGCCCTGACTGGGGCAACCCGACGCGCGTCGACTACGTGCTGCGCGCAACCGACGGCAGCGAGTACGACAAGGGCGACTTCGATCCGCGCGCTGAGATGCCGTTCCGCTACATGCCGGCACTCAGTGTCGGCGACTGGCGCCTCGAACTCGTGCTCGACGACGGGCGGCGGTTCGCGGGTACGTTCGCACTCCCATCGCTGGTGCCTTCGCTCGAATCGATCCGCGTCGCCGTACAACCGGCACGGTGAGGAACCGCTCGCTCGCGGAGCGCAAGTCACCCGTTTGGCAGCCGGATGCCAGCACCTCCTGCTGCGCCATGTTCCCGGCAGCGCAGCCCGCCGACACACCGGAGAACCACGAGCCGATTGACACAGGTCCGCTCCTGCGGCCATGCTGCCGCCGGAGTTGCCCGCCACCCCGGCACCACCATCGCGCCGATGTCCAAGGCTCCATCCCGGATCCGGATCCTCGCAGCCGCCTCCGGCGGTGGTCATTGGATCCAGCTGCGACGACTGGAACCTGCGTTCGAAGGTGCTGCCGTCTCGTGGCTCACGACCAGGAAGCTCATGGGCGACGACGTGCAGGGACCCATGCATCTCGTCGCCGATGCCAACAGCAAGACGCCCTTGCGCATGGTCTGGATGTTCCTCCAGGTGGTCTGGTTGATCCTGCGCGTGCGCCCGCACGTGGTGGTCACCACGGGCGCGGCACCGGGCTGCGCCGCGATCGTGTTCGGTCGCCTGACGGGCGCGCGCACCGTGTGGATCGACAGCATCGCGAACTCGGAGAAGATGTCGCGATCGGGGCGCTGGGTGCGCTGGTTCGCCGTCGTTTGGCTGACCCAGTGGGAACACCTCGTCGGTCCTCGTGGCCCCGAGTTCTGGGGGACGGTCCTGTGATCTTCGTCACGGTCGGCACCCAGCTGCCGTTCGACCGCCTCGTGCTGACGGTCGACGCCTGGGCCGCGGCCCACCCCACCGTGGAGTGCTTCGCGCAGATCGGTGCAGCTGCCACGCCGCCAAAGCACGTGCCGTTCGTGCCGTTCGTGCCGGCAGAAGAGTTCGACGCACTCGTGCGCCGCGCCAGCCTCATCGTCGCCCACGCCGGCATGGGCTCGGTCCTGACGGCACTCCGGTTCGAGAAGCCGATCTTGATCATGCCGCGGCATGCCGCCGCGAAGGAGCACCGCGACGACCATCAACTTGCCACCGCGCGCTGGCTCCAGGAGCGACTCGGCGTGCGCATCGCCTGGACCAGCGAGGAATTGCAGGCGCAGCTCGATGCGCGCGAGTCGATCCCAGCCGCACCGGGCATTACCCCTCGGGCGACCGGCCCGCTCATCGATCGGTTGCGCAGCTTCCTGTTCGCTGCGCCGGCTGGCGGGGCTCGCCGGACGTGACGCCTTCGCGGCGAAGCACCCCATGTCGCGACGAGCACGAGACGAGAAAGGTTCCGTGCCGAGGCAAGGTATTTCGCATCGATTTGCATCCCTCGCGCAGGACTTCCTCAGCGAATGCGCGACAGCGGAACACACCGATGCCATCGCGCGAACCACGGCCGTTCTCGCCTCGATGGAACAAGATCAGGGACTCGACGTGGTCGAGACGCGCGCTACACTTCGGCGCGACATTGCGTCACGGTGACGCAGCGCCCCCTTGGCCCCCTTTCCCTGACCTGAAGAACCCTTTCTAGACCCATGCGCATACTTGCATCCTTCGCAATCGCGACGTTGGCGGCCGTTGCCTCGGCGCAGACCCTGCCTCTGGCTACTGGCGGCGCCAACCAAGGCAACATTGGTGGCGGCCTCTATTTCAACGTCACGATCAACTCGACCCTGACGTGGACCAGCATCGACTACGTGACATCGCCGACCACGGCAGCAGGCAACTCCTCCTTCAACATGTACATCGGCCCGGCCACCTGGGTCGGCAATGTTGCGGTCAACCCCGGCGTGTGGACGCTGGTTGCGAGCTCGACACCCGTCGCCGTTCTGGGCGCAGTCCAGACGAACGTCAACGGTGTCCTCAACCCCGCTGGCGCCAACCCGGGTACGGTGACGTTCGCGCCAGGGACGTATGGCATCGCCCTCCAGGCGGTCGGCCACAGCTGGCGCTACACCACCGGCGCGTTCACGGGTACCAACGCGGACATGACGGCGGTGTGCGGCGGTGCTTCGAACGCCTTCCTGACGCTGCCGACCTTCTCGCCGCGCAGCATCAACGGGGCGATCAACTACACGCTCGGCGGCACGGTCATGCCGTTCGCGCAGCGCGAGCCCTACGGCCCAGGCTGCTACAAGGCCTACCGGTCGTTCTATGAGCTGATGCCGAACACGGCGACGGGCATGGACCTCAGCAACACGTCGATGTACATGACCTTCGACAGCGTCGGCAACCGCTACAGCTGCATCGTCGCGGGCACCACGCCGATCCTGGCGCCGACCTCCGCGAATCTCGGGCACACCGACGACAGCAACGTCGTGGTCACGCTCACGCCCGCCATCCCGATCATGTTCCCAAGCATCGGCGGCCCGGCCACGTCGGGCCCGACGGTCGAGATGTGCTCGAACGGCTACATCAACCTGCTCGCCAGCAACCCCGCAATCCCGTTCAACCCGACCATCGCGCTCTTCCTGAACGGCAATCCACGCGTCGGCAACTGGCACGACATGGACCCGGACCCGGTGAGCACTGTCCCGGTCATGCCTCCTCCGCTCGGTGACACGACGCACTACGAGTTCGACTTCGTCAACGGCGCCCACCTCTTCACGTGGCGGACCGTGCCCGACAGCGGCCTCGCCAATACGGCGAACAGCTTCCAGCTCGCCTTCTTCCCCACCGGTGACGTCGAGTTCCGCTGGGGCGTGATGAGCCTGTCGGGTGGCGGCGCCTGGCCGACGCTGATCGGCTTCACGCCGGGCGGCCCGGCCCTGGATCCGGGCAACACCGACCTGTCGGTCCGCCTCCCGATGTTGCCGGTGCTCAGCACGCAGAACGTCGATCGCAACCCGCTCAAGCTGACGGGCAGCGTCAACCCCACGCTCGGTTCGACCGTCAACCTGACGACCTCGGACGAGACCGGCCCGCTGCCCAGCCTCGGCGTCCTCTTCGTCGGTATCGCCGACGCCTTCCCGTTCTCGCCGGCCGGCATCGATCTCGGCTTCCTCAATGCACCTGGCTGCGTGGCGAACGTCAACATCACGCCAAGCGCCTCGTACACCATCAACAACATCTTCGGCCCGGCCGGGATGACCATTCCGTTCATGATTCCACCGACGCCTTTGTCCCTCGTCGGGCAGAGCTTCTACTGCCAGTCGATCTGGATCGACCAGCTGGGCCAGAACAATTTCTTCGGCCCAGGTAGTGGCATGCTGACCTCGAACGCGCTGCGCCTGAAGCTCGGCGTGTTCTGATCGCTGCGTAGCGTTCCGACTGCGCTGGTTCGCCAGCCTGGTCGAGAGTCGGCCGCGCCTGTCCGGAAGGGATGGGCGCGGCCGAACTCATGTACGGGAGATGTACGGACGGGCGGTTCGTCAGGCCTTCAGCGATCGCACCACCTCACCCACCGCCACGAGCAGCAGCAGGACCCCGAACGGCACGAGCACGATGCCGACCCCCGGATCGCCACCCTGCACGCCGAATCCACCGAGCAGGAACCCACCGGGCAAGGCGACGCTCGCCCCGATCAAGCACGGCGACCCCAGCCGCGGCAACCGCTCGCCTGTGTGTGCGAGCGAGAACGCAAACGCCAGGTGCACGAGAGCCAGGAACGTGCCGTGCGCATGCGCGAGCCGCCACAGGAGTCGCCGCGTTTCGTTGCCGACCGCCAGGTACCAGTCCACCTTGAAGCCGTGCATCGTCTCGAGCAGCGCCCCGAGCACGACGAACAGAAACAGGCTCACCCAGCCAAACCGCAGGTGACGCAGCCGCAGTCGCGACCGTTCGCCAGGATCGACAGGTCCGGTCGGGGCGTTCATTCGGCGAGGTTCATTCGGCGAGGTAGACGGGTCGATCGTCGCGGCGCGCGTAGAGCCGCTGGAACGCGTCGAACTGCAGCCCGTCGTGGCCGAGCAGCACGGCCGCGCGCGGGGCACCACGGTAGCCCACCCGCCAGCCGGCGTGCACGACTTCGCCAACCGCACGCGCGGCGGCTGGCTCGGCGAGGAAGTCGTAGTTCAGAAGAGCCTCAGCACCACCGGGCAACGACCGCAGCGACCGCGCGGCGTTGAAGCGCACGACGTAGCAGGGATCGTCGAGCAGGCGCGCGAGGTAGGGCGCGAGCCAGTCCGTGCCCGATGCCTGCTGCGCCTCGGCCCAACCACAACTCCACGCCGCCAGCACGCGCAGGCCGGCATCGCCGCACAGCAGCCAGCGCACGGCCGCGGCCACGGTGCGTTGTTCCTCGTCGAGTGCGGGCGGCGCGATCCCCCACTTCGCCTGCAGCTGTTCGTTCGTCCACTGCAGCGTGCGATCGAGGTGGCATTGGTTGCACGCGTTCGGCCGACCCGTCGTCAGTTCCCGCTGCACGCTCGGGCTCGTCACCGTGTGACTGCGCATCGCCTTCATGAGCCCGAACGTCGTGTAGCTCATGTGACAGTCGTAGCAATTGCTGCCGGCAGACGCTGGTGCGTGGTGCGTGTGGGCCAAAAGAGCAGTCGCTTCGCCCAGCGACGCGTGGCACTGCGTGCAGGCCGTGTTGCCGCGCATGCCCGGCTTCAACTGGTCGTCGCGCCACGTCGCGGGGTCGGTGCCCGGTGCGTGATGCATCACGTGGCACGACGTGCAGTCCATCTGCCGGCTCACGTCCCCGTGGGTGTAGCACGGCGACTGGCGCAACCCGCTGAACTCGCGTCCCGACAGCCGCACCTGCCCATCCGGCCAGAACGAACTCGCGAAGAAGTGCGGGTTCTGCTGCAGTTCGCGCCGCAGCTCGGGCGCATCACGATCCTCGGGACCGACCACGAGGTTGGTCGCCTGCAGGTCCTGCCCGGGGCGATACGGCAAGCCATCGTCGCGCCAGCGCTCGAAGTGTTCCTGCCGCAGGATCGACACCGAGTGGCATTGCCCACAGACCTGGGCCGAACGCGCCGGCGGCAGCGTCGCCGGATCGACGATCGTGGCGTCACTGCCCGCGAAGTGCCGCGCGTAGCGATGCAGGGGGTTTCTGTTCGCAGCCGTGTGCGCCGCACCGGGCCCGTGACACGCCTCGCAGGCGATGCCGAACTCGCCGACCTGAGTGTCGTTGTGGTCGACATCGATGCGCGGCCGTGCCGCCGTCGCGTGGCACATGTGGCAGCTCTGGCTCCAGGCACCGGGCTCAGGCGGATCGCGGACCTCGGGCGGCAGCACGAACACGGCCGTGAGCGGCAGCCAGATGCGTTCCTCGAGCTTGTAGCACAAGGGCACGGGCGCCAGTTCGCGGCCCTTGCCCGTCGAATACCAGAGCACCTGCAGATGGTGCGAGCCCGTGATCTGCTCGACGGGACGTTCGACTGCCGCCGGCTGGTTGCCGCCGCGCTCGAACTTCGTCCACAGCGTCTCGCCTCGCCATTCGAGAGCGACCGGCTTGCCGAACCAGTCGAGCTGCAGGCGGTCGAACTTCGGCACGAGCACGTCGCGGCCGGCGACCTGCGTCATGGTGCGATGGAACGAATCGTGCCACGACGCGTGCTGGTCGGGATGGCAGGAACGGCACGCACCCGAACCCACGTAGCCGCGGTCGAGCACTTCGATGGGCCGCGTCGTCGGAGGCGGTGCCTCGGGCGCCTCGGTCAGGAACGCGATCGTGATGACCGTGCCGGCACCGATCGTCAGCAGCACGCGCGCGACCAGACCAGCCAGGGCACCGCTCTGCCGGAGAGCCCAGATCGGCACGATGGCCATGGCAGCCACGATCGCAGTCAGCAGCGCCTGCATGGGTAGGCGCACTGTAGCGACACCCCGGCACCGCACCCACCTCGAGTCGGCGTCGATCTCGGCCCTGCGGAGCACAGGCGGGTACACTGGAGCGCTGCGAGCCATCCCCATGCGAACCGTACTCTTCGCCTGCGTCGCCGGCGTACTCATCGTGGCCACGCCGGCGCAGACCACCCACCTCGTCGGCGCTGGTGGTCTCCCGCAGATCCGTGACGCGCTCGCCATCGCCAGTCCCGGCGACGTGATCCTCGTGCAGCCCGGTCTCTACGCGCACTTCGCGGCGACGGTCGGCGTGACGATCCGGGCCCTCGTGCCCGGTACGGTGGACGTCGAATACCAGGCGGCCTTTTCGCCGCCAGGCTGCCTCACCAACCAGTTCTGCGCCGCCTTCCAAGGGCCAACGCAGCTCATCGCACCAGCGGGACAGACAGTGCATGTGGTCGGGTTGCGCTTCCTGCCAAACGTCGTCCCGGCCCTGGTGCCCAACATCTTCGTCCGGCACCGGGTCGCCGTCTCGAGCGGTCGAGCCACCTTCGACGAGTGTGAGCTGCGGGCCACCGACATGTCCGCGCTGATGATCCAGAACGCCACGGCGCATCTGGAGGGCTGCACGGTCGAGGTCCTCGGCACTGCCATCAACGGCTACGGCATGATCGCCACGAATGCCATGGTCACGGCCATCGACACCACGTTCGCCGGCAACTCGACGCAGGTCGCCTTCAACCTGCCCGGCGAGGGCATCCGCCTTCAGGGCTCGAGCCTGCACGGCAGCAACCTCACCGTGACTGGCGGCAGCGCCTTGCCGAGCGGCACCGGCGGAGTCGCCGTGCGCGCCGACGGCAGCAGTTCGCTGTGGATCAGCGACTCGACCTTGACGGGCGGAACCAACGGCTGCCCCCTGGTCGCGCCCGGAGCCATGGGACGCATCACGCGCAGCGTGTTGTCGCCCGTCATCGCGACGTGTGCCAGCCTGCCGCCAGGACCCTTGCTCGGAGTGGAACGCCCCTCGCCGCTCCTCATCGGTGCTCTCTTCACGCTCGACCACCGCACGGAACCGAACGCGTTCGTCGCCATCTTCGCGAGCCCGGACATCACGAGCCTCGCCGTGCCGCTGCTCGAGCAACCACTCTACCTGTCGCCCGCGACCGCCTTCAGCGCCACCCTCGTCCTCGCGGATCCGACCGGCTTCGCGAGCGCGTCGTGGTTCATTCCCGCGGTACCGGCCTTCGTCGATCAACGCCTGTGGTTCCAATCGGTCAGTGGACTCGCCCTGCCGCTGCAGGCAAGCCCGGTTGCCGGCGGCGTCGTGCGCTGATTCCTCTTCGCCAGATCGTTCGACCGCAAGCGCGATGACATCGAGTCGCACGTGAACGGCTCCTCGCCAGCTCGTTCCCGTTCCAACACGGCGCCGCTACACTTCCGCCGCGGGATCGCTCGCACCACACCTGCCCTCCTGACCGCCATTTCGTAACCGCGTGAACAACTCCACCCTCCTGCTGCGTGGCCTCGCCTGCCTCGCGTTCGCCACCGTGGCCAAGGCCCAGTACCTCTACACCCAACAGGTCGGCCTCGTCACCGGACCGGTCGTCATGACGGAGGGCTGCCTGCTCGTCGATGTCGACGGCGACAACGACCTCGACGTGGTGTTCGCGAACGGCTACGTGCTGTCGAGTACCGGCAGTGCGATCCAGCCGACGCTGCTCATCAACAAGATCAACCTGGGCATGGGTCTCGTCGACGAAACGGCGACGCGGCTGCCCATCCTCGCGATCAAGGCCACGCTCGCGATCGCCTTCGACATCGACGGCGATGGCGACAAGGACCTGGTGTTCGCCTGCAACGGCCCGAGCCAGCAGCGCATCTACGTCAACAACGGCTCGGGTGTCTTCAGCGACCAGACCGCGACGCGGTTGCCGGTGCTGAGCATCGCGGCCGCGGGCTGCGCCTACGGCGACGTCGACCAGGACGGCGATCTCGACCTCTTCTTCAACGACGAACTCACGAACGGCCAGCTCAAGCTGTTCCTCAACAACGGCAGCGGCGTGTTCACGAACGTCACGGCCACGCACGTCGCCGTGGCCCCGAAGTCCAACCAGCAGGACGTCGTCGTCTGCGACATCGACAACGACTGGGACCTCGATGTCGTCAACATCGGCAAGTCGGCAGGCCAGCAGATCTTCTTCAACGACGGCACCGGCCATTTCCTGACCGTCAACACCGCACTGCTGCCGGCCGGCACGGGCCTCACCTACGAAGCGGAAGTTGCCGATCTCGACCACGACGGCGACCTCGACATGACGATGCTGTCCGTGTCGGGACTCACCGACACCGTGTTGCGCAACAACCTGATCCCGTCGGGCACCTTGAGTTTCACGAGCCTGACGACGGCGCTCACGGGCGGCAACGGCGACGACGACAACGAATGGATCTTCGTCGATGCCAACAACGACGGCTTCCTCGACATCGTCAACGGCTCGCTGCAGTCGAACGGCGAGAAGCTCTACATCAACAATGGTGCCTTCTCGTTCGCCCTCGCGACGGGCTTCGGCGGCTTCTCGCCGCTGATCGACTCGACACTCGACGTCGCGGTCGGCGACCTGAACGGCGACGGCATCTTCGACATCGTCACGGCCCAGGGTGAGTCGGGGAGCTTCCTGAACCGTGCCTACTATGGCAGCGGACCCGCCGACACGCAGCCGCCGCGCTTCGTGCGCATCGAGCAGCTGCCGGCGATCTCCGCCAACCCGGACGGTCCGTGGAGCGTGCGTGCCGTGATCCAGGACTCGGCCGTCGACGACGGTGAGACTTCGGTCGCTTCGGCGACGATGAACTGGACCGTCACGCACCGCGCCGGCGTCACGTCGGGCACGACACCCATGCGCTTCCGCGGTGGCCTGTTCTACCGCGCCGACTTCACGCCGCCGCCCGGCGTCATCATGAACGGCGCCACGGTCGCCTTCACTTTGACGGCCACGGACCTGCGCGGCAACAGCACGACCACCGCCCAACAGTCCTTCTGGATCTGCGGCACCCAGAGCTTCGGCCTCGGCCTCGGCGGCACCAACACCTCGTTGCTGCAGGGCAGCGGTCCGGCCGGGGCCGGCGGTTTCGTCACGATTGCCTGGAGCCTCGCCGGTCCCGCCTCGATCGGCCAGATCGGGCTGTCCCTCGATCGTTCGTTCCTCGTCCTGCCCGGCGGCACGCTGCTCATCGATCTGAATCTGATGATCCTGATCGCGCCCATCAGTGCCAACGCGGCCGGAACGGGTTTCCTGCCGATCCCGATTCCGATCTCCCCGCCGCTGACCGGTCTCCGCGTAGCCTTCCAGGCCGTGTTCGACCCGCCGTTCTCGCTCACCAACGGCGTCGAACTCGTGATCTGCCCCTGAACCACCGTATCGAGCGCCGCTGCGGCGTTTTCTTGAAAGCGACGACTCCCCGCAGTACCCACGTTGGCCAGCGGTCACGACTCTGAGCTGCGTTCCTCCGTGTCGAGCGTGCGACTCGCCGGGGCGCGACCGATGCGGTCGCGATACTTCGTCTGCAAGGCAACCGACATCTGGGGCAGACCTTCGTAGGTGTCGGCGTCGATCGCGGCGATCATGCCCATGAGGATGCGGCCGTCGGCGCGATCTCCGGCCGCATGTGCTTCCCTTGCAGCTACCCACAACCGGTGTTGGAAGGGCGTCTGATGCACGGTGTCGAGTGAAACCCAGGGCGGGAACGAGATCTCGGGACCGTGAACCCCGATGCCCGCAGAATCTTAACCAGGCGACATCTTCGGTACCTTCATGACGACCGCGACCAAGCTCCTGCGCGCCTTCGCACAAACCAAGGGTCGGTTCGGTGGTAGCACCGGCGCGGAAAAACTCCTCCTGCTGCGCGCCCTCGCGGCGACGACCCTGCCGAACGCCAAGGCCGTGCTGGCTCTGCACGAGGCCCTGTGCTTCCTGCGCGCGTACCCCGACGACGCGGCGGTGCTGGCACAGGTCAAAGCGATGCTCGACCGGTTCGACGAACGCGCCGACCTGCGGCGCCATCGTCGCCAACTCCGGGACTCGGGCCTCGCCGGCACGACGATCCGCTTCGGCTTCTTCGCCGCCACGGCGCGGTGGCTGTCGGAACGGTTCCCGGGGGCTCTGCAGGTCGTCTGGCCGGGCTTCGCGAATGCGGACCTGCTGAACCAGCGGCTGTCGCTGTTCGCGACCTGGCCGGAGACCCCGGGGCTCGACGAGATCGACTGGCCAATGCGGGATTGGGTGCGCCGCCTCGCCGGTCGGGACACGACCGATGCCGATTTCCTGATCCGGCGCTCCTGGCGGCTCGGGCGCAGCGAGCAGGAGCGCGAAACCTTCTACGACGAGCTCGATCTCGAACTGGACCTGCGGCCCGGACCCGGCACGCCGTCGCGTTCGCGGGCTCTGCTGCCGAGGCGAGCTGTGCACTGGCAGACCACACCGCTGCGACGCGAACGGCCGGACCTGCCGCAGGAACTGCGGCGACGCGCCAAGGAAGTCGCGGTCGATGAAGCGATGGGCGAACGCATCGTCACGCTGGTGCGCGAAGCGATGGTGCTGCGGCACCGCGACCTCGACGCGTTCGCCTACGGGGATCCGAGTGACGTGCGGTTGTTCGACTGCGGCGAGGGTCTCGAGTTCGCCGTCATCGGCGTGATCCCCGAGCGGCGGTTGTTGTTGGAGGCGGTCTACGCGTACGTGACGCTCAAGAACGGCGTGCCGATCGGCTACGTGCTGACGAGCGGGTTCTTCGGCAGTTCGGAGGTCGCCTACAACGTGTTCGACCCGTGGCGCGGCGGCGAGGCGGGTCTCGTGTATGGGCGCGTGCTGTCGGTGACGAAGCAACTTTATGGGACCGACACGTTCACGATCTATCCGTACCAGCTCGGCGGCGAGGGCAACACCGAAGGGCTGAAGTCGGGTGCGTGGTGGTTCTACCAGAAGCTCGGGTTCCGTTCGCGCGATCCGGCGGTGCTGGCGTTGATGGAGCGCGAACTCGCGGCGATGGCGAAGGACAAGGCGCACCGCACGAGCATCGCTGTGCTGAAGGAACTCGCCGGCGAGAATGTGTACTGGTCGGCGGGCAAGGCGCGCGACGACGTGCTCGGTGTGTTCCCGCTTGCGAACGTCGGCCTCGCGATCACGGACTATCTCGCGCGGCGCTTCGGCGCCGATCGTGAACGCGGTGAGAGAGTGTGCGCGGCGGAAGCAGCGGAGATGTGCGGCGTGCGCGGCTGGCAGAAGTGGGCCAACGGGGAATGTCTTTGGTGGCGGCGCTGGAGCCCGTTGATCCTGGTGTTGCCGGGTGTCGCGAGGTGGTCGGTCGATGAACGCAAGGCACTCGTCGCTGTGGTGAGGACGAAAGGCGGGCGGCGCGAGTCCGACTACGTGCGGTTGCTCGATGCACACAAGAAGCTGCGCGCAGCGTTGCGGAGACTCGCTGCCGAGGAGCTCTGATGCGCCCCGCTCGATCCTGGACCGTGTCATCGATACTGCTCGCGGTAGCGTGCGGCTCCGCACCGCCACCAATTCCCCCTGAAGGGACCACAGCGCCCGCCACGACGGCGCATGCACGACATTCGACGTTCCACGAATCAAGACAATGCTCGCGCTTCGGTGAGCGTCCGCAATTCACCTGCCACAGGCGCGCTCCGGCCAATCGGCCGGTGGCTACGGCGATTCCGACCTCCGGGAAGCGAAGCACAGAAGTGCCTGTTCGTGGTTACATTGACGCGCCAATGCACGATGTCGTGATTCACGGTGGCGCCGCCCGACTCACAGTCGACGAGATCCGTCGGCGGGTCGCCGCGCACCTCTCGGGCAGCCGTGTCGACCGCGCGATCCTGTTCGGCTCCTTCGCGCGCGGACAGGCCGACGTGGCGAGCGATGTGGATCTGGTGCTGATCGAGGCGACCGATCTCCCATTCGTCGAACGCGGACTGCAGCACCTGCCGCTGTTCCGTTGGGGGGGGTAGGAGTCGATCTCCTGGTCTACACCCCGAAGGAATACGAGACCATGAAGGCGTCAGGCAATCCGTTGATCGAGAGGATCGAGAAGGAAGGAGTGATCCTGTATGCACGATCCAGGGGCTGAAGCGCGACGGTGGCTCGACCAGGCCGAGAACGATCTGAGGGCCGGGCGTGCCCGGCTTTCTGCGCGTGCTCTGTGCCGCGCTCATGGCATTGCCATCCACCGCGGTCAGCGGTGCACGTCGAAGGTCCCGTCGTTCCCCACCACGGACATCTCGTCGATCTCGACGTTGTCGACGCGCGACCACGGGGAACCGGTGCGCAACCACGCGAGGAAAGCGACCACATCGTCCGGCCGCCCTTCCGCCTCGCCCTCGACCGCACCATCGGGACGATTCTGCACGAACCCCATGACGCCGAGCCGGCGCGCTTCCGCCTGCGCATACGCGCGGAACGCAACGCCCTGCACACGACCGACGACGACGAACCGGATGCGCCGCATGTCGACATCATGCAAGAGGTCGCGCTCGTTGCCACGATCTGCGCGGCAGGCACCGCCGACGCCTCAGTTGGCGTTCGGATTCATCTGCGTGGACGCGTCGCCCCACATCGGCCAGACCCCGAAGATGAGCTGCAATGGGAACGTGGCAGCATCCCAGATCACGCCACCGACGATCACCGGCGCGCCGAACAGCATGCGTATGCCCACCGACTCCGAGACCGCATCCGGCGTGTCGTAGACCGAGGGCATGCCGTAGGCCCAGCGCACACCGTTCGTCGTCGCGCAGGCAGGCAACACGGTCAGGGTCAGGAGAGCCAGAACACCAAGTCGTCGCATTCGCATGGTTGTGAGTCCTTTGCTTGGAAGAAGGCGGGATCGTAGCGCAGGCGCGCAGCAGCGAGACCCGCCCGTGCCATGGCCTCTACAGCACAGCTCAACGCGCCTTCTCGACCACGCGCCGCTGGAACGCGTCGTCCTGCACGACGAGCAAGACCAGATCACGCAGCGTGACGCGACCCCGCCCCACCAGTTCCTCGACACGCAGATCGAGCCGCAACCGATCGATCGGCCGCAGATCGCGTCCCGATGCATAGACGAACAGCTTCCTCGTCAGCGTTTGCACGAACGCCGGATCGGCCTTCAGCACGCGCTTGAGATCCGCGAGCCCCTCGATACGCACCCCACCCGGCAGTTCGCCGCTGCAGTCGATGACGCCACCTGCATCCCGTTCGCGGTGCCGGCCGATCGCGTCGTAGCGTTCGAGCGCGAAGCCGAGCGTGTCCATGCGCACATGGCACACCGCACACGTCGTGCGCTGGCGATGCTGTGCGAGCTGCTCACGGAATGTCTTGCTGCTGTCGATTGCGGCCTCGTTGGCGAACGAGTCGTTGCCGGGCGGCGGCGGCGGTGGTGGTTGACCGAGCAGGTTCTCGAGGATCCACTTGCCGCGCTTCACGGGCGACGTGCGCGTCGGGTTGGATGTCACCGCGAGCACGCCGCCGTGGCCCAGTACGCCACCGCGTTCGCGCAACGCTGCCGGCAGCGGCACACGCGCAAAGCCTTCGACACCCACCGGCAGGTCCACGCCATAGAACTGCGCGAGCCGCACATCGACGTGCGTGAAGTCGCAGTCGAGGAGGTCTCGCACATCCCGTTCCTCGCGCAACACGGTGAAGAACAACAGCTCCGTCTCGCGCCGCAACGACTGACGCAGCACGTCGTCGAAGCCAGGAAAGCGCGCAGGATCCGGCGTGCGGTCGGCGAGGCTCTTGAGCTCGAGCCATTGCGCGGCGAAGTCGGTCGCGAGCGATTCGGCGCGCGGATCGGCGAGCAGACGCTGGACTTCAGCGGCCAGCACTGCAGGCTCGGCGAGCCGCCCCTTCTGGCCCAGCTCGAGCAGGCGTGGATCCGGCGTGCTGGCCCAAAGGAAGAACGACAGCCGCACGGCGAGCGCTTGCCCCGCCAGCGGCACCACGTCCCCGGCCCTGCCTTCGACGCCGCCCGTCTCCAAGCGGAACAGGAAGTTCGGCGACGCCAGCGCTGCCTGGAGCACGAACTGCAACGCCGCATGCAGCGGCTGGCCGTCGCGCAAAGCTCCATCGCCGAGCTTGTGCAGCCGCACCACTTCATCTTCGCTCACGGCGCGCCGCCACACGCGCGGCAGCAGGGCGCGCACGAACGTGCGGACCTTCGTCGCGTCGTTCTCGCGCGCCGGCAGCGCCGCGTGCAACCATTGCTGTGCCGCTGGCACCACGCGCGCATCCGTCGGTCCGGTAACCTCGAGCCAGTCGATGTGCAGGTTGCGGTCGCGGCGCGCCGGGTCGGCGTTGGTCGGCTCGTAGAAATCGTTCGTGAAGGCGAGGCCGAACCGGTGTTCCCCACCGAGCAGAGGCGTCCTCAGCTCGAACGTGCGCGGCTTGCGTTCGTCGACCTCGAACGTGTCGAGGTCGCGGTCGTCGAGCCGCAGCACCATCTTCGCCGGTTCATCGCCGGCCTGATCCGCGCCGGCCAGGATGCGCACGCGGTAGACACCATCGCGCGGCAGTCGCACGGTCTGTTCGATCGTCGCTTGCGTGTAGAGGTTGGCGAGGTCGCTCTCCTGGCCGACTCCGGGGCCATCGACGAGTGCCATGGTCTCGGCCTCGAAGCGGCGCACCGTGGGGTGCGCAGGATCCTCGCCGGGCAAGACCGCATTCGCGACATCGTGCGCGGCGGCCAGGTACTTCTCGAGGTGCAGCGTCGAGAACGTCAGCGCATCACCGATCGTGTCGAAGCCATAGCCGAGGTCGTCGGTCGGGAACGCTGCGGTCGACACCTCGACACCGAACAGATCGTGCACGGCGTTCTGCCACTGCGTGCGACTCAGCCGCCGCACCGTCACACGCCCCGAGTCCGGCCGCAGCCTCGGCACTTCGCGGCGCAGCCGCGCATCGATCGAGGCCACGAACGCGACCCGATCCGCCGCGACCGGTGCCGGCTCCTCGTCATCCGATGGCGGCATCTCACCTGCGCGCACCCGTTCGCGCATGCGACTCCATCGCCACAGCGACTGCACCGGATCGGCCGCGGGCTGCGTGAGGTCGAGCTTGCCCTTCGTGGTGTCACCGCCATGACACGCGACGCAGTGCGCCGCCACGAACGCGTCGCTGGCAGGAGCCGAGGGCGCATCCTGCCCGCGCAACCCGGCGATCAGCGGCGCCAGCAGGCACGGCAACAAGGTCGGGCGAGCCATCGGTCAACCATCGTAGCCGCCAATGACTCGACGATGACACTCGCCGCCGCGCAGGAACCTAGCGTGCGGCCGTTCTCGAGACGCCGCATCGCGGCACCACCACCCCATGAGACTCCCCATCGCATCGTGCCTCTGCCTCGCAGCGGCTTCCCTCTCCGCCCAGAACTACCTCGAACTGCCCGCGACCGCCTCACCGGCATTCGAACTGCCGAACTACAGCGTGCTGCCGCTCATGCAGCCCAACGCGCGCGTGCAGATGTTCTATGACGCCACCGAGGTTGGCTCGTCGTCGTTCCTCGCCGACCGCATCGAGTTCCGTTTCGACGGCCCGATCCCGCAGGTCGGCGCGCCGGGACCGTTCGCGATCACGCGCCTGCAGATCCACATCGGCACGACGACCGTGGCGATGCCGGGTGCTTCCTTCGCGGGCAATCTCACACAACCCCTCACCACGGTTTTCGACGCGCCATGGAGCTACCTGCCCGACCCGGGTTCGGCCTCGCCGCATCCCTGGGGCGGCCCCGGCGGTGGCCTGACGTTCGTCTTCACGACGACGGTGCCGATCACGATCCCTGCCGGTGGCTGGCTCGTCGTCGACCTCCAGATGGAAGGCAACAACATCGCGAGCTTCGGCTTCTCGCACGCGATCCTCGACGGTGCGACGACGACCGGCGGGGTCACGAACGGCAGTGCTTCGAACTACGGCCAGGGCTGCAGTGCCGGCATCGGTCTGCCGGCGGCGACCGTCACCGCCAGCGGCATCTTCGCACCCGGCGGGGCGCACTTCCTGAACGGCCAGAACCTCGGTGCGTACGCGCCCGTGGTCGCCGTGTTCGGTCTCAGCAACGGTGCCCCGCTGCCGCTGACGTTGCCCGGCACCAGTTGCACGCTGCTCGCGAGCCTGGACGTGACCTCGGCGATGCTCGCCGATGCGACGGGCGCCGTTGCCGGCAATCAACCCGCGGCGGCACTCGTGCTGCCTGCTGATCCCGCGATCTCGGGGTTTCTCGTCTACGAGCAGTTCGGCAGCCTGGTGGCGACCGCCAATCCGTGGGGCATCGTGCTCAGCAACGCCGTCGCCGTGACGCTCGGCTCGTTCGCCAACCCCGGCCGCGGCACCTACTCGGTCGCACACGACACGAATGCGAACGCAACCCTGGCAAACGTCGTCAAGGCCTTCGGCTATGCGATGCGCCTGCGTACGCTGTGAGGCACTCCCGATCCTCTTGTGCCCCGCTCGCCCAGCTCGATCCTGTTCGTTCTCATCCTCTGCCTGTCGTTCTCCCTCGTCGTCTGGTGGACCACCTTCCAGGTGTTCGCGAGCGGTGAACTGGAGGCCGCCGGAGCCCGGCTCGTCGCAGGCGACATCGACGGTGCTTCGAAAGCGCTCGGTGCTGCCGACGCTGCGGCCCTGCGCGCGCTGGCGAGCCGACGCTACTGGATGTTCGCGAGCGAGGGCCTCTTCTTCGCCATCGTGCTGCTTGGGCTGGGCTGGCTCTACATCGCGTCGGTGCGACGCGAAGCGACACTGCGCGCCACGCAGGACCGCTTCCTGGCGGCGGCCACGCACGAACTGAAGACTCCACTCGCGACGATCGTGCTGCTGCTCGAATCGCTGCGCGATGATCGCCTGCCCGCCGAGAAACGCACGCGCTATCTCGCCACGGGCCTGCTCGAAGCCGACCGGCTCGAGCGCGGTCTCGCGAACGTGCTCACCGCGGCGGGGCTGCAGACCGCGCACAAGCAAAGCCGGCCCCAGCTCGGCGACCTCGCGGCCGACGTGCGCACGGCCGTCGAGGCGATGCGCGCGCGCGCGCAGGCGGCGGGCATCACGCTGCAGGCGGAGGTGCCGCCGCAACTGCCGACCGTGCGCGACGGCTCCGCCTTGCAGCTCGTGCTGCGCAACCTGCTCGACAACGCCGTGAAGTACTCGACGGTAGGCGGTGCTGTGCACGTCACCCTGACCGAACAGCAAGGTGAAGCGCGCATCGTCGTGCGCGACACCGGCCGCGGCATGGATGCCGATGAACTCGCCAATGCGTTCCGGCCGTTCTGGCGCGGTAGCGACACCGCGACCGGCGGCACGGGCCTCGGACTGCACCTCGTGCACGAACTCGTGCAGGCGCACGGTGGTGGCGTCACCGCGACCAGTGGCGGGCGCGGCTGCGGCAGCGAGTTCCTCGTGCGCCTGCCGCTGCGGAGGCAGGCATGAGCCGCTGGATCCTCGTCGCCGAGGACGAACGCGCGCTCGGCGAGATGCTCTGCGACAACCTCGCCGCGGAGTCCTACCACGCCGAGCAGGTGCTGACTGGGCCACGGGCACTCGATCGCATGGCGCGCGGCGGCATCGATCTGCTCATCCTCGACGTCATGCTGCCCGGCTGCGACGGCTTCGAGGTGCTGCGGCAACTGCGCGCACGCGGCGACCAGACCCCGGTGCTCGTGCTGAGTGCGCGCAGCGCCGACCATGATCGCATTCGCGGCCTCGAACTGCAGGCCGATGACTATCTGACCAAGCCGTTCAACCTGCGCGAGCTGCTGTTGCGCGTCGATGCCCTGCTGCGCCGCCAGAAGGCGCCCGCTGCAGGCACCGACGTGCTGGCCTTCGGCGGCAACCGGGTCGACTTCCGCGCCATGCAGGCGACCTGCCAGAACGGTGACGCCGTTCTGTTGACGGCGACGGAGACGAAGCTGTTGAAGCTGCTGGCGGGCCACCCAGGTACCGTCGTCACGCGAAAGGTGGTCGTCGAGCACCTGTTCGGCAGCACGGCGCCGCGCACCGTGCGCACGCTCGACAACGTCGTGCTGCGACTGCGCAAGCTGTTCGAAGGCGATCCGGCACAGCCGCGGCATCTGCACACGGTTCGTGGTATCGGCTTCCGGTTCGAGCCGTGACGTCGCAGCGAACGATGCTTGGGTCGTTCCTTCCCCGGGGTTGGTGACGTAATCTGCGGGCCTTCGGCCACACTGCGCCACTCTCATGATTCCATCCACGACGTTCCGGCTGCTCTCGCTGCTCTGCCTCGCCACCCCGCTCGTCGCCCAGGGCGCCGAACAAGACCTGAAGGTCGCCGCCA
>JAYUCN010000687.1:0-3677 GCA_043740335.1 Planctomycetota bacterium | reverse complement strand
CCGTCACCTTCGAACGCGGCGCGCAGGGAGTCCTCGGTGGTCTGGAAGGAAAGGTTTCCTACGTACAGTCTCGTACCCATCGCTGTCTGACGATCACTTCACCCTTTGCTCTTACTAGGCGCACCAGCGGTGAAAGGGGCCAAGACCCCTGGTGCAGGAACGGAAGAAGCGCGAGCTCAGGGGGTTCCCCGATCGATCGGCAAGGAGGCAGACCAACAAAGGCGCGCCCGACGAGGTCGCAGAGGCGCGCAGGATCCCCGACGGCGTGCCCCGGCGCAAGCCGCGTCCCCGGTTTTTGTACGGCGACGAGCCGCCTGCAGCCCATCGCCGCCCCGCGCGACGGCCCCCCGTGACCGCCAGCCAGTAGCGCCAAAGCCCCTCGCGGCTATGGTGCGGCCCCGAACCCCGCATGCAGTACGGCTTCGTCCTCGATCAGCGCCGATGCATCGGCTGCCACGCTTGCACGGTCGCCTGCAAGTCCGAGAACGATGTGCCGCTCGGCGACTTCCGGACCTGGGTCAAGTACACCGAGGTCGGGTCGTTCCCGGCGATCCGCCGCCATTTTGCGGTGCTGCGCTGCAACCAATGCACGGCGGCACCGTGCGTCACCATCTGCCCGGTCACGGCCCTCGACAAGCGCAAGGACGGCATCGTCGACCTCGACAAGGACATCTGCATCGGCTGCAAGGCCTGCATGCAGGCGTGTCCCTACGACGCGCTCCATCTGAACGAAGAGACGGGCGGCGCCGAGAAGTGCCACTTCTGCGCCCACCGCGTCGAGCAGGGCCTGAAGCCCGCCTGCGAGGTCGTCTGCCCCGAGACCGCGATCATCAGCGGCGACCTGCACGACCCGCAGAGTCCCGTGAGCCGCATCCTGGCTTCGGTGCCGGGTGCCACGGTGCGCCGCCCCGAACAGGGCACGGGTCCGAACGTCTTCTACCTCGGCGCCCACCCGGCGTCGCTGGAACCGGGCACGGCCCACGAACCCGACAGCTACCTGTGGAGCGATCGCCGCTTGCCGGCGCCGCCGCTGCCGGCGGCCGACCAGGCGCGGCTCTACCGCAGCGACGCGCGCGTCGTGCTCGACGTCGACCACAAGGTGCACTGGGGCTGGAAGGTCTCGCTCTACCTCGTCACCAAGGGCATCGCCGCCGGGGCCGCCTTGTGGGCGCCGTTCGTCGCGTTCATGCCGAGTGCCACGGGGGTGGGACGCGACTACGTGCCGGAGCTGCTGGCACTCGTGTTCCTGGCCGTCACGAACGTGCTGCTGGTCACCGACCTCAAGCGGCCCAGGCTGTTCCTGTCGATCGTGCTGCGGCCCAACACGCGCAGCTGGCTCGTCAAGGGTGCCTGGGTACTGATGGCGTTTGGCGGCATCACGACGGCGATCCTCGTCCTGCGTGCACTCGGTCTGCACGGGTGCGCCGACGGCATGCGCTGGACGAACCTCGTCGGCGGCTCGCTGGCCGCGGCCTACACGGCGTTCCTGTTCGCGCAGTGCGAAGGGCGCGACCTCTGGCAGCACACGCGCGTGCTGCTGCCGCACCTGCTCGTGCAGGCGCTCTGCGTCGGCGGTGCGGTGCTGTTGCCGTTCGTGCCCGATGCCAAGCTCGCGGTCGCGACAGCCGTGATGGCCCTGCTGCACCACGCGCTCGGCCTGCTCGAGCGTTTCGGCCAGCACGAGACGCACAATGCGAAGATGGCCGCGGCCCTGCTGCCCGTGGTGCCCGCGTGGCCGGGCACGAAGCTGTCGGCGTTCCACGTCGGCATGGCGACGACGACGGCGGCGGCCCTGCTCGGCATGTTGCTCGTACTCGGCGGCATGGCGCACCCGGTGTCGCTCGCGCTCTGCGCTGTACTCGCGTGCGCCGGCCTGTTCCTCTACGAACAGGCCTACGTGCGCGCTGGGCAGCTGCCGCCCCTGTCGTGAGCCGCGCGGCCTCTCGCTCACTTCGCGTACTCGAGATCCAGCGGCGGCGGCTCCTTCGTGCGCCGGTCGCCGTCACCCTTCAGGTAGTGATCGAACCACTGCAGCGTGCGCAGCGCGTAGTCGTACTGGTAGACGTTGCTGCGGTTGCCGTGGCCTTCGCCCGGATACTGCACGCAGCGCACCGGTGTCTCGGTCGCGAACTTCACGGCGCGGTAGAGCATGAGCGGTTGGCTCGGGTGCACGCGCGGGTCGCTCGTGCCCCCGAGCAGCAGGAGTGGCGTGCGGCAGTGTTCGGCCCACGTGAGCGGACTGCGGTCGGCGAGCAGTCCCGGCTGTTGCCACGGCCACTGCTCCTGGTAGTGCACGAGGTAGAACTCCCACGGGATGTCGCTCGTGAGCCACTTCGTGCGCAGGTCGACGAACGGCACGAAGCTCACCGCCGCCGCGAAGTGCTCGCTGTGCTTCGTCGCCGCCCACGCCGCCGTGTAGCCGCCGTAGCTGCCGCCGCCGATGCCGACGCGGTCCTTGTCGATGAGGCCCTTGCCGGCGAAGTGTTCGATCGCGTCGAGATCGTCGGTGAACTCCTTGCCCATGGGATCACCGTGGTCGTGCTTGCAGAACTGCACGCCGTAGCCCGTCGACGAGCGATAGTTCGGATACCACGACACGTAGCCGCGCGCCGCGAGCAGTTGGCCCCAGTTGGCGTAGCTCGTGAGCCAGCCGTCGCTGAAGTGCGCCTCGGGGCCACCGTGCACGACGATGACAAACGGGTACTTGGTACCCGGCTGGTAGCCGACGGGCTTGATGAGCAGGCCCTCGATCACGAGGCCGTCGCGTGCGCGGACCTTCTCGACGGTCTGCTCGCCGAGCGCAACGGTTGCGAGCCACGGGTTGCTGTCGGTGATCCTGCCAACGTCGGCGAGGTAGAGCTCCGCCGGCTGCTCGGGTGTGCTCGCCGTGACGACCATGCGCTGGGGCGTGACGGCGAAGGCCGTGATCTGTCCGCGCGGCAAAGCGAACACCGCAACAGATCCGAGAACCTCGAGGCGGACCCCTCGAAGCGGGATCGCGTGCGCAGCGCGCTGGTCACACCGACGTGGTCGAGCCGGATCTGTTCGGTGCCCGGCCACTGGACGTCACTGATCATTCCCGAGCGGAAGCGAGGCCACGTGCCCATCTGTCCCGTTCCGACGTCGACATACGACACCTGCCCGGCGTGCGGGTCGTTGCGATCCGCCGCCGTCACGTAGGCGATCGTCTTGCCGTCGGGCGACCACACGAACGCGCCGAGCTTGCCAGGATTGTCGACAAGCTTCGTGAACTTCGCGGTCGCGACATCGAGCACGAAGAGGCGCTGGAACATGAAGCTGTCGTCGACGAGGTTTCGTGGCGCACACGCGCACGCGATGCACGTTCCGTCGGGCGACCACTGCAGGTCGAACACCGTCGTGCGCTCGGTGAGCCGCTTCGGCTTCGCTCCTTCTTCGACGAGCCACAGCGAGAGGTGCCGCCAGTCCTCGTCGACGATCACCTGCCGGAAGCCGCGCGTCTGCGCATCGGCGCGTTCGGGCGGCATCGCATCGAGCGCCGTGAACGCAATCGCCTTGCCGTCGGGTCGCCATCGGTATGCAGTGACCGCTGCAGTCTCCGCCCATCGCCGTGCCTCACCACCATCGATGCCTTGCACGAACACCTGCATCGCGCCGTCGACCGCGCGCAGGAACGACACCTCGCGCGCCCCGGACCG
>JAYUCN010000686.1:0-3680 GCA_043740335.1 Planctomycetota bacterium | reverse complement strand
CCTCGACGACGCGCCGCTTGCTGTCGTCCATCTCCTGCTTCTGGCGCCGCCGCATGTTCGCCGAGTCGGCGAGGGAACGTTGCAGCTGCACTTCGAGCTGGTCGCGTTCCTCCTTGAGGCGCAGGAACTCCTGGTCTTCTGCAGGGATCTCCACCGCGGGTTCGTCCAGCGGGCGCCTTGCGGTCGTCGCGTCGGGGTTGTCGTCGGGTTCGTTCACGGGTTCACTGATAGGTTGACGATCGTCTGGGAGGACTGGGTCACAGGCATGCGATCACGAGAAGATGTCCTTCACCTTTTCGAAGATCGTCTTCTTGCCGGACTTCTTGCCCTTCTTGCCGCCCTCGAGTTCGTCGAACTGGCGCAGCAGTTCCTCCTGCTCGGCTGAGAGCTTCTTCGGCACGTCGATCTGCACCTGCACGACGAGGTTGCCGCGGCCGTAGCCGTCCGGTCGCGGCAGGCCGTGGTTGCGCACGCGCAGTTTCTCACCGGGCTGCGTGCCGGCCGGGATCTTCATCGCGACGGTCTCGCCCGTGATGGTCGGGATCTCGATCTCGTCGCCCATCACGGCCTGGCGGAAGGTCACGCGCGATTGCATGAGCAGGTCGTCGTGAAAGCGCGTGTAGACCTCGTGCTCCTTCACGTGCAGAACGACGATGAGGTCGCCGGGCGGACCGCCGCCGTCACCGGGCTCGCCTTGACCGGCAATGCGCTCCGCGTGCCCCGCCTCGATGCCGGCCGGGATCGTGATGGTGATGGGGGAATCCTTCGGTACGGCACCACGACCCTGGCACTTCGGGCACGGGTCCTCGATCGTCTCGCCGTGGCCTTGGCAGGCGGGACAGGTCTGGCGCAGCTGGAAGAACCCCTGCGAGCGCATGACCTGACCGTGGCCGGCGCAGGTTGCGCAGCGTTTCTTCTTGGTGCCCGGCCTGGCCCCGGAACCGCTGCAGTGGGCACAGGTCTCGGCGCGCTTCAACTCGATCGTGCGGCGCACGCCGGTTGCGACTTCCTCGAGCGTGAGTTCGAGGTCGACCTTGAGGCTCGCGCCGCGCCGGCCGCGACCGCGTTGCCCGCTGCCGCCGAAGAACTGCTCGAAGAACCCGCCGCCGTTGCCGCCGAACATGTCGCCGAACGCCGCGAACACGTCTTCGGCGGTCGCAAATCCGGGACCGCCCTGGGCGCCTTCGACGCCGGCGTGACCGAACTGGTCGTAGCGTTGCCTCTTCTTCTCGTCGCCGAGCACGGCATAGGCCTCGGCTGCTTCCTTGAAGCGCCGCTCCGCGTCGGCATTGCCGGGGTTGCGGTCGGGGTGGTTCTCGAGCGCGAGCTTGCGGTAGGCCCGCTTGATCGTGTCGTCGTCGGCCTTGCGGTCGACGCCGAGCACTTCGTAGTAGTCGCGCTTCTGGGCCATGCGAACAGGAACAGAACCTCCGGTACCAAGGAGGGGATGGTCGATCCTATCGGTCGACCATCCCCTCGATCCTTACCGGTGCCGGCTCGCGCGCGAATGCCCGCGGGCTGCACCGTCACGAGCCGAGACTCGGCTCAGCTCGTGCTGCCTTCGACTGCCTTCTGCTCCTCCTTGATGGAGGTGACCATGGTGTTCGTGGTCAGCATGAGCCCGGCGATGCTGGCCGCGTTCTGCAAAGCGCAGCGCACGACCTTGGTCGGATCCACGATGCCGGCCTTGAACATGTCGACCCACTCGCTGGTCAGCGCGTTGAAACCTTCGTTGGGCTTCTTGCCCAGCGCTTCGTCGACGATGACCGAGCCGTCCTCGCCCGCGTTCTCGGCGATCTGGCGCATCGGTGCCTCGCAGGCCCGCTTCACGATCTCGACGCCGAACTGCTGGTCGCCCTTCACCTTGAGCGTGTCGAGCACCTTGCTCGCGCGCAGCAGGGCCACGCCACCACCGGGCACGATGCCCTCTTCGACGGCGGCGCGCGTCGCGTTCAGCGCGTCTTCGATGCGCTGCTTCTTCTGCTTCATGTCCGCCTCGGTCATGGCACCCGCGCGCAGGATCGCGACGCCGCCGGTCAGCTTGGCGAGGCGCTCAGCGAGCTTCTCGCGGTCGTAATCCGACGTCGTCTTCTCGATCTGGGTGCGGATGCTGTCGGCGCGGGCCGTGATCTCGGCCTTCTTGCCGCCACCGCCGATGAGCGTGGTGGCGTCCTTGCTGACGCGGATGCGCTGGGCCGAGCCCAGTTGCTCCAGCGTGACGTTCTCGAGCTTGATGCCGAGGTCCTCGCTGATGCACTGGCCGCCCGTCAGCGTCGCGATGTCCATCAGGATCGCCTTCCGGCGGTCGCCGAAGCCCGGGGCCTTGACGGCGCACACGTTGAGAACGCCCTTGAGGCGGTTCACGACGAGCGCGGCGAGGGCTTCGGACTCGATGTCCTCGGCGATGATGAGCAGCGGCTTGCCGGCGCGAGAAACCTGCTCGAGCAGCGGGATCATCTCGCGCACGTTCGAGATCTTCTTCTCGTGCACGAGGATGAGGGCGTTCTCGAACGAGGCCTCCATCGTCTTGCCGTCGGTGATGAAGTAGGGCGAGATGTAACCCTTGTCGAACTGCATGCCGTCGACGTGCTCGAGCTCGGTCGTGGCACTCTTGCCCTCCTCGACGGTGACGACACCTTCGGCGCCGACCTTCATCATCGCGTCGGCGAGCTGGTTGCCGATCTCCATGTCGTTGTTGGCGGAGATGGCGCCGACCTGCGCGATCTCGTCGCGGCTCTTGTTGTCGATCTTCTTCGCCATGCCCGCGAGCTGCTCGGTGACGGCCGCGACGGCGGCGTCGATGCCGGCGCGCAGGTTGTTGGGGTCGACGCCCGAGGTCAGGTAACGCTGGCCGATCGTCAGGATCGCCTCGGCGAGCACGGTCGCCGTCGTGGTGCCGTCGCCAGCGACGTCGTTCGTCTTGCTCGCGACTTCGCGCACGAGCTTGGCACCCATGTTCTCGAAGGGATCTTCGAGTTCGACTTCCTTCGCCACCGTAACGCCGTCGCGGGTGACCTGCGGGCCACCGAACGACTTCTCGATGATGACGTTCTTGCCGGCCGGACCGAGCGTGACCTTGACGGCCCGCGCGAGCTTCTGGACGCCTTCGACCGCCTTACGGCGCGCGACGTCGTCGTACATGATCTGCTTGGCCATGAATCAGCCCTCCACCTTGGCCAGGATCTCGCTCTCACGCAGGACCTTGTAGTCCTCGCCATCGACCTTGACGTCGCTGCCGGCGTACTTGCCGAACAGCACGATGTCGCCCTTCTTGAGGTCGATCTTCAAGCGCTTGCCGTCCTTGCCGAACTTGCCATCGCCGACGGAAGTGACCTTGCCGCGCTGCGGCTTCTCCTTCGCGGTGTCGGGCAGCAGGATGCCGCCGGCGGTCTTCTCTTCGGCGTCGAGCACCTTCAGCACGACGCGATCGTCCAGGGGTCGTAGGGATGCCATGGTGTGTCTACTCCAGGGGAAATGTTTGGTCAGGAATGAGGGGGTGAAATGAGGACGCGCGTCACATCGCGCCGTGCATGCCGTCGCCGTTCTTGTCCTCGTCCTTCTTGGCGTCGGTGATGATGCAGTCCGTCGTCAGCAGCAGGGTCGCCACGGAGACCGCGTTCTGGAGCGCCGAGCGTGTGACCTTGGTCGGGTCGACGACGCCGAACTCGTACATGTCGCCG
>JAYUCN010000685.1:0-3680 GCA_043740335.1 Planctomycetota bacterium | reverse complement strand
CGCGCGCCTTCCCCGTAGGCCGACAGCGCGACGTCGGCGAGCGGCAGGCCGGTGCGACCTTTGACCGTGCCCGTGATCGCCTGCTTCGGATCGGGCCGTTCGACCTCGATGCGCACGAAGTGTTCGCCGCCGGCCGGCACCTGCGTCTTGCGCGGTGTGCGCAAGGCACCGGTGCCATCCACCGAGACGAGCCACTCACCGGCGGCCATCGGCGAGATCATCACGAAGCGCCCGCGTGCATCGGTCGGCGCCGTGTGCAAGTTGCGGAACGCCATGAGCGTGGGTTCCGGCGCGAGCATGAGGAGCATGACCTGCGCGTCGGCCACCGGCGCTCCCGTTGCATCGACGAGTTCGCCAGCGACGCGGGCCGTGAGCGTCATGCGCACATCGCCGATGTCCCACACTTCGCCGGCCTGCGCGCCTTCGCGCCGACAGCCCATCGGCGCGCGGTCGGGAGCGGTCGCGAGGAGCCGCAGGTTCTTCTGGCCGGCGAACGCAAGGTTCAACTCGAACCGGCCGTCGCTCGCACTCGCACCGGTGGCGAGCGCTTCGATCCCGATTGCTCCAGAGTCTCCCTCGGGTGCGCCGTCGTCGTCGTCGCCGACGTGCAGCGCGACCTGCAGCGGCAGTCCGGTTTCGGCCGCGAGGCATCGGCCGCGCACCAGCAGCATCGGGTTCTCGCGGACTGATGTGGAAGCGGCCGCGCGCACGGGATCGGCCTCGGTAGCGAGCAAGCCGTTCGGCGTCGCCGTCGCCGCACCCGGCGGCGAGGACAGCGCGGGCTCGATTGCTTGTGCCACTTCGCGACACCAGCCGAGCCACGACGCAGCGACGACCACCACCACGAGGATGACGGTGAACGCGACGAGCCGGAACGGTCCTGCCTGTGGCATGCTCCCCCTACGATGGCCCCGCCGTCGCTGCGGTGGAAGTAGCAAGAAGTGCGCGAACTACATACGTTCCGGTGCCTTGATCCCGAGCAGACCGAGCCCCGTCGTCAACAGCCGCCGCGCCGCGTCCACCAACACCAACCGCGCATCGCGCACCGCCGGTTCCGCCCCCACGACATAGTGGTCGCGCAGGTAGCTGTGGATCTCGCCGGCCAACGCGATCGCGTGCGTCGTCACCGCACTCGGCTCACTCTGTTCCGCCGCGCGCTGCACCGCCGTCCCGAAGTCCATCATCACGAGCAGCACGCGCTCCGCATCGGCGAGCAGCGCGAAGTCCACCTTGTCGCTCGCGGGCACCGGCACCTCGACCTTGCGCAGGATCGAACTCAACCGCGCGCACGCATACTGCACGTAGGGCCCCGTCTCGCCTTCGAACGCGAGCATCGACTCCCAGTCGAACTTGACGTCCTTGATGCGCGAGTTCTTGAGGTCGTTGAAGACGATCGCCGACACACCGACCATCTCGGCGGTCTTGTCCGCATCGACGAGGTCGGGGTTCTTCTCGCGGATGATCGAACGCACCTTGGCGACCGACTCGTCGAGGATCTCGTCGAGAAACACCGCATTGCCCGAGCGCGACGCGAACTTCTCCCACTTGCCGTCCTCGGTCTTGCTCAGCACGAGGCCGAACGGCACGTGCTCGACGGCCTTGGCGATCGGCTCCTTCATCTTCGTGAGCACGCCCTTCAATTGGTCGAAGTGCAGCTTCTGCTCGGCGCCGACGATGTAGAGGATGCGGTCGGGATGGAACGTCGCTTCGCGGTAGAACGCCGCCGCGAGGTCGCGCGTGTGGTAGAGCGTGGCGCCGTCGCTCTTCTTCAGCAGGCACGGTTCCTTGATGCCGAGCTCCTTGAGCCACACGACTTCGGCGCCGTCGCTCGTCTCGAGCACCCCGGCGGCGCGCACGCGTTGCATCGCTGCTTCCATCTTGTCTTCGAAGAACGACTCGCCCGTGATGTGGTCGAACGTGACGCCGAGGCGCACGTACGGGCCCTGGAACGCCTTCAACGATTCGTCGCGCAGGAGCTGCCACATGCGACGCTCGGCGTTGTCGGCACCGCTCTCGAGTGCGCGGAAGTGCGCGGCCGCCTCGTCGTCGAGGGCCGGGTTCTGCTTCACCTCCTGGCCGTAGCGCTTGTAGAGGTCGAACATGTAGCGCATCGGCGAGCGGTGCAGCTCCTGTTCGTTCCCCCAACGCATGTAGGCTGTCATCATCTTGGCGAACGGCATGCCCCAGTCGCCGAGGTGGTTGATGCCGTGCACGGTTGCACCGAGGTGGCGATGGATGCGGCACAGGGCGTTGCCGAGCACCGTGCTGCGCATGTGGCCGATGTGGAACGGTTTTGCGATGTTGGGCGAACTGAAGTCGATGCAGACGACCTGGCCATTGCTGCGCGCGCGGCCGTAGGGCACCGTGTCGTTCTGGATTGCGGAGAGCACTTCGCGCGCGAGCGCTGCGCGGCGGAAGCGGAAGTTGACGAACGGCCCCGTCGCGATCGCCGACTCGACGATCACGTCGGCGGTGATCTTCGCCGCGAGCTCGGCCGCGAGTGCGGGCGGCGCCTTGCCCGCGAGCTTTCCGAGCTGGAAGGCGCCGAGCGTGACGTCGCCGTGGTCGCGGTTCTTCGGCGGATCGAGTCGGACCAGTGGTTCGGCAGCGGGTCCCGCGATGCCGAGGTCGGCGAGGGCAGCGAGCAGGCGATGGCGAAGGTGAGTGTGCAGGTCGGTCACGCGATGGTCTCGTCGATCGGGGCGAGCAGGATATCGGACCGCGATCGGGAAGCGACGTTCACGCGATTGCCGTGCGTCCCTGACACACGCGACACTACTCCGTACTGGCGCCGCAGACACGGTGTGACACGTGGAGCGCTGGTTCAGGGGCACACACGCTGGAACTCAGGACAGGCCGCACGGATCGAAGCAGACATTCCCGCATTCTGCCTGCACACCAACACGAATGCCGATGCCTCCTTGGAGCAGTCAACCGGACTCTGGCCACGTTTCTTGTAGTCGGTCTCCTCATCGCCGGGTTGACCGGCGAGGACTCTCAGCCAGGTCTCGATGTTCCGCCGCGGAACGACGTAGGCGATCCGCTCCCCTGGCGCCCGCGCCGACGATTCGTGCCCGGCTACTGCATCGAGCTGACGATGCCGCTCCTGTACCGAATAGTCGTCTGCGTCGATTGCGGTGATCAGACCGATTCCTGGCTGCGCATGTTGTCGCGATCTGAGCTTCTTCACCTCGTCGGCATGCGTCCGGAGAACCCAGGCATCCGCGGCATGACTGGCCTTCGGACAAGTCTCGATGCGCAGGTCGTGTACGGTGAAGCCATGTTCGTACAGCACGCGCCGCAGGAACATCTCCTGCTGCCGGTCTTCGGCGACTACGGTCAGTCGGACGCGTCTAGGAGTCTGCGCCACGGGACGCCCAGCCAGGGCTAATTTTTGGGCAAGAAAATCCTCCGCGCAGCGGCCGTGCGTAGAGAGGTTGCATGGCCCAGTTCCGCAAGTCCGAGAATCCCGACCAAGGCCTTCTGCTGCCGCCGTCGCCGCGTGACTGGTTGCCGAAGGGCCACCTTGCGTGGTTCATCCAGGACGTCGTCGCTGCGTTGGACATCGACAAGCTGGTGGAGACCTACCGTGTGTCGGGCAAGGGGGAGCTGCCCTACCCACCGCGCGTGCTGCTGCAGATCCTGATCTACGCCTACTGCACGGGCACGTTCTCTTCGCG
>JAYUCN010000684.1:0-3682 GCA_043740335.1 Planctomycetota bacterium | reverse complement strand
ATCTTCAAGGATCAGATGGTGATGTCGCGCGATGGCTCGCGCCTCGTCTTCCTGTTCGGTCCGCAACAACAGCAGCGACTCTGGCAGGTCGGGCTCGCGGGCGGCGCCAGCGTGCTGCCGCCACCGCCGAGCAAGTACGAAGAACCGGGCTACCTGCCCGAGGATCCAGGCGAACCGGCGATGCTGTTGAACGACAGCGGTACGCGCCTGTTCTTCATCGACGCGGATGTGCGCGACGAACTCTGGTTGCTCGACCTGCAGGCGTCGCTGCCGGCGCTGCAGATCACGTCCGACCCGATCTTCGAGCCGTACATCGGTGCGCACATCCTGCCCAGGTTCGCGGCCAACACGCTCGTGGTCGCGATCGGCGATCCCGCCCAGATGGATTGGTTCCGTGCGATCTTGACGCCGTCAGGTGGCACGGTCGGCAACCTCACGGGAACCGGGTCGATGGCGCCGCCGTTCTTCCCGGGGACGTTGAACCCCGTGCAAGCCACGGCTGCCGGCAACGACCTCCTGGTTGCGGACGCGCAGCCCGGCTCGCTCACGCTGCGCCGCCTCGACGTTCAGAACGGCGGGCTCGTGACGGTCCAGCAGGATCTGGTGTCGTTGCCCGAACCGGGCAGTGCGACGACGGGCACCGCCGACGTGCTCGTGCGAGGTTCGAACGGCGATCGCCTCTACGAGGGAACCACCGGGGCGCTGTTCGTGGCCACGCCGGCGGGCATCCTCTTGACGCCGCCTGCGCACGGGCCGCTGTTCGCGGCGACCTGGGTGCATCTCACCAACGATGGGGGCGCGATGTTCGTCTACTTGCCCGACGGTTCGCTGTTCGCGGGCCCGCTCGAGTACGACCTGAAGCAAGTGGCGGTGACGGCGGCCGGCGGCATGGTGGCGGTGGGCAGTCCGGTCCGCTACCTGGCCTTCGGTGTCTACGTCGTCATGAACCGGCCGATTGCCGCGATGCGCCTTTGCCTGTCGGGTGCCGGCGGCTGATCCGATCGAAGTTTTTTCCAGGACGGTGAATCCCTCGGAACGGCCTGATGCTGCCCATGGCGCTGGCTCGTTCCTCGCTTGGCCGCAACGACGATTGGCCCATCGCCAAGGGGGAGTTGCCGCCTTCCTGGCAGCGCTCCATACTTCTCTGCGCCTCCCCGCCACCTTTCAGGTGGCCACACCCAGACCCTGCTGGATCCCATGCAACTGCGAACAACTCTCCTTTGCTCTACCACTCTGTCCCTATTGCCGATGGCGCTGGCGCAGTCGGGCGACACCACCGCGCGCCTGCCCGCTGAAGCCACGAACGGCGAGGTGCGTTTCCAGTTGGGCGGCACGACGCTGCGCCGTTGGGTCGATGCCGGTGTGACGCACGCGGCGCTCAGCCGCGATGCCGGTCGCACCTGGCAGCCCCTGCTCGATCCGGACGATCACCTGCACTTCGTGCTGGCGCAGTTCGATCCGCTCGTCGGCCCACCGCAGTTCCCGGGCGTCATGGCGGCGCCGGCAGGTACGCGGCTGTTCCTCGTGCAGTTCCAGACGCAGATCCTTGCCGAGTACCGCGATGCCCTCGCCAAGGCGGGTGCGGAGATCCTGAGCTACATCCCGGGGAACGCGTTCTGCGTGCGCTGTGACGCCGATGTCGCCGCGCGCCTGCAGGAACAGACGTGGGTGCGCTACGTCGGCGCGCTCCAGAACGCCTTCAAGCTCGACGCCGAGCTGCGGGTGTTCGCAGGCGGCGGTGCAGCGGGCGACGGGGCGGCGCGCGAGTGCAACCTCGTGCTCGGGAAGAAGGCGGACCGGCTCATGCTGGCTGGCCAGATCGCGGCGATCGGCGGCAAGGTCACGAACCCGTGCGACGGTTCGATCATGATCCGGGCTTCGCTGACTCCCGCACAGCTCGTGGCGGTCATGTCGCTCGACACCATGGTGTGGGCGGACCCCGTGACGGCAGTCGGCGTCGACATGGACAACGCTCGCATCCAGGGCGGCGGCAACTACGTCGAGACCCTCGGCGGCTACCTCGGCCAGGGCGTGCGCGCAGAGATCACCGAGAACTTCCAGGAGACGCACCCGGACTTCGCAGGCCGGTTCATCGTGCGCGTCGCGGGCGCCTCCGAAAGCCACGGCCACTGCACGGCCGGCATCGTCGGCGGTGCCGGAGCGAACATGTTCTCGGCGCGCGGCATGATGCCTGCCTGCACCATCATCGACGGTGGCTACATCAGCGCAGGGGGCGCGGCGATCCACTACTCCCAGATCCAGGGCAGCGTGAGTGCGACCTGGCAGAGCATGCAGGCGACATCGAGCTGGGGTTCGAACGTGACGACGCAGTACACGGCGATCTCGCAGACGATGGACGACGCGTTGTTCGACTTCGACTTCACGCGCACCCAGAGCCAGAGCAACCAGAACAGCCAGAACTCGCGTCCGGAGGCGTGGGCCAAGAACATCATCTCGGGCGGTGGCGTGTCGCACGGCAACAACAGCAACCCCGCCGACGACGTGCACACGTCGGCGAGTTTCGGGCCGGCCGCCGACGGGCGCTTCAAGCCCGACGCCTGCGCGTACTACGACAACGTGCTCACGTCCGACCTTACCGGCGCGTCGGGCTACAACACGGCAGCCAGTCCAGGTGGCGACTACACCCCGACTTTCAGCGGCACGTCGTCGGCGACGCCGATCATCTCGGGCCACGTCGGCCTCATCCAGCAGATGTTCACCGACGGTCTGTTCGGCAATCCACTGCCGCTGCCGGCGACGCTGGCGAACCGCTTCGCCAACCGCGCGCACATGACCACGAACAAGGCGCTGCTGTGCAACACCGCGACGCCCTATCCCACGACCCAGGTGGTGCGCAACGTCCAGGGCTGGGGCTTCCCCGCGCTCAACACGCTCTACGACAACAGGAAGAAGATCCTCGTCGTCAACGAGTACGACACGCTGCAGTTGAACCAGTCGCGGACGTACTACGTCTGGGTCGCTCCTGGCACGGCTGAGTTCCGCGCGACGATGGTCTATGCCGAACCCCAAGGGAATGCGGCGGTGATCCCGCAGCTCGTCAACAACGCCAACCTGAAGGTCACGCGCTTCGCCGATGGCGTGTCCTGGTGGGGCAACAACGGCCTCGCGGCCACCAACGTCTCGACCAGCGGCGGCGTCGCTGACTCGATCAACAACATCGAATGCGTCTACCTCACGAGCCCGACCCCCGGCATCTACTTCGTCCGGGTCGAGGCCACCTCGATCGTGACGGATGCCAAGGTCGAGACGCCGCAGCTCGACCTCGACTACGCACTGGTCGTGCGCCCGCTCGGCGGCGGCTACTTGAACAACACGGGCATGACGCTCGACCTCATCTCGACGGGCCCGGGCGATCTCACGATCGCTGCCGCGAACGTGCCGGCCGCCGGCTGGACCGAGGGCTACACGGCGCTCACGTTCGATACCACGCGCGGGCTCGGCTTCGGCAAGTTCTTCGGCATCGAAGACGATGCGGCGGCAACCCTGATCGACGACCACCTCAGCACAGCGGGTTTTCGCACGCGCCGATTGCGGAGCGCCGCGGCCACCGAGCTCGCCAAGCTCACAGAGACAACGTATCTCGGACTGCTGGTCGCGTTCGCTCAGGATGTCGACCGCATGGCGCGGTCGGTCGGAGCTTCGTACGAGGACGTGAGTGCGT
>JAYUCN010000683.1:0-3690 GCA_043740335.1 Planctomycetota bacterium | reverse complement strand
ATCCACGACGAATGCGTGGAGCGTCTGTTCGCCGTCGCCGCCAGAAGACCCGGCACGGCGGTGTTCGTCCACTGTGGCGTGCTGTCGGTCGGCGTGCGCAAGAAGCTCGGGCTCAGCAGCCCGTTCGAGCTCCGCTTCGGCAATCCGCTCGACCTGCACGCGATCGCGCGGCGTCATCCCGAGGTGCCGATCATCATCCCGCACTTCGGCGCCGGCCTGCTGCGCGAGGCGCTGATGGTCGCCGACCTGTGCCCCAATGTGCTGCTCGACACGTCGAGTTCGAATGCGTGGATCAAGTACCATCCGGGGCTGACGCTGGTCGATGTGGTGCGTCAGGCGTTGGCGGTCGTCGGACCGGACCGCCTGCTGTTCGGGACCGACGCGTCGTTCTTTCCGCGCGGCTGGGTGCAGGAGGTGTACGCACAACAGTGCTCGGTGTTGGACGGACTGGGTGTCGGTCCGGAGGTGCGGGCGAAGGTCCTCGGCGGCAACTTCGATCGGATCTTTCCGGTCGACAGGGATAGCGCGGCGAGGAACGCCGGCCGCCCGACATGACACAGCACTCACTTCGGATAGAACAGCTGCTGCGCGAGCCGAACCCCGTCCAGGTTCCCGGTGCCCGGCTCGAGGTCGAGCATCTTGGTCAGATCCATCGGGTCTGCGTAGATGATCCGAGGCCCGCTGCTGAGCGGCGCGGCGAGCCCCTTGAGGAACGCCTTCTCCATGCCTTCCCCGCCGGCGATCGACCCGCCGCTCGTGTTGACGGCGCGCGCCACCGGACAGAGTCGCAGCCACGGATGCGAGAGGTGGCGCTGCCGGATCGCCTTCCGATTCTGCACGTGATCCAGGAAGTACCCCGCGGGCGCGACGAGCCCGAACTCGAAGTACGCGCGGCGATAGCCCGAGTAGTTCACATGCACCCAGCACTGCTTCGCGGGATGCAGTCGTGACATCGCCTCGGCCGCGGCGGGGAAGCCTCGATCAGCACGCAGCTCCGGTCTGCGAGTAGCCGCCCAGAGCGGGACGTCCGTTTCGAGTTTCTTGGACCGGTCCGTCGGCCGCACGAGAAGTGCCTGGGGCGTACCATCGCGACCTTTCTTCTCGGCCACGATCGTGCCCACGAATGCTCTGATCGCCGCAAGATCGCTGGCCGCGATGGGAATGTGAAGTGACTCGGGTAGTCCGAACGTCGACGCCGCCGGAGCGATCCTCGCGGGCATGGTGGCGCACTTGTATCACTGGGAGTCTCGCGCGGGCGGGTGATTCGGCACCATGCCGAAACCGGCGGACTCGCTCGGCTCCGCGACGCCTGCGACCCTGCGCAGTTCGGCATTGCGTGCAGCCATGAGCCGATCGCGACGACCAGGAGCACGACCCTGGTTGCGCATATGCTGGCGGCGCCATGAAGTCGCCACCCCAGCATGCGTTCCACGGCGGTGCGTCGTTCGCCGCCATTGGCAGCGACTTCGCTGACCTCGCTCGCCGCCACGACATCGTCGACGCCGACGTGCTCGATGCGTGGTACGACCCGGCTCCTGGCGTGATGGTGGCGTTGCGCGAACATCTACCGTGGCTGGTGAAGACGAGTCCACCAACGCACGGCGATGGCTTGCGCGCTGCGATCGCCGTACGCCACGGGCTCATGCCTGGGCATGTGATCCTCGGCGGCGGCACTTCGTCGCTGATGTACCTGGCGTTCCCGCGGCTCGTGCGTGCCGGCGACACAGTGGCGTTGCTCGACCCGATGTACGGAGAGTATCGGCACGTGTTCGAGCACGTGCTCGGGGCGCGCGTGGTCGGCTGCGAACTGCACGAAGCGCGCGGTTTCCGGCCCGATCCACAGGCGATCGCGGCGACCGTCGCGGCGAGTGGGGCGAAGCTGCTCGTGATCGTCAACCCGAACAGCCCGACGGGCGTCGCGATGAACATTACCGAGCTGCGCGCGCTGTTCACGGCGCTGCCGGCGACGACGCGCGTCTGGATCGACGAGACCTACGTCGACTTTGCACCCGACGTGCCGACGGCGGAACCGCTCGTCGCTGCCGATGCGCGCGTGATCGTCGCCAAGTCGATGTCGAAGTTCTTCGCCCTGTCGGGCCTGCGCGTCGGCTACCTGTGCGCGGATCCATCTCTGATCGCCCAGCTCGAACCGTGGAACCCGCCGTGGAGCATGGGGCTGCTCGCGCAATGCGCGGCGGTGCGGGCGTTGCAGGAGTACGCGTGGTATCGCCAGCGCGCCGTCGAGACGCACGGGCTGCGGCAGGATCTCGCGGCGCGCATCGACGCGATCCCCGGTTTGCGCACCTTCCCGAGCGTGACCAACTTCGTGATGTTCGCGACGGAACGTGTGCCGGCGCCGGTGCTCGTGGCACAGTGTCGTGAACGCGGCGTCTACGTGCGCGATTGTGGGTCGCTGAGTCCGCGCTTCGGCACGCGCTTCGTGCGCACCGCCGTCAAGGAGTGCGAACGCAACGAGCGCATCGTTGCGGCCTTGACGGCGGCAGCGCGATGAGTCAGTTGGCAGGGTGCGAGCCGTACGCGGCGGTGCGGGCGTCGGCTGCTTGCCGCGATTCACGACCCGGAACCCGGCTATGTGCTCCAGAGCACAACGATTCCGAACGCCAGCAGTGATCCCATCATGCAGACAATGAGCAGTGGCGCCCATGCTTCATGCAGGCGCCAGCGCTCGGAACTGCGATCCATCGGCCCCGCGAACAGGCTGCCGGCGTGGAGGATGCGCAGTTCGGAAAGGACCTGGGCAAGGAAACTCAGGCCCGCCACGAGACCTCGGCCGCCGTTCAGCCAGATGGATCGCGCCGGGAACATCCCGCCGAAGGCCCACAGCACCACGAGCATTCCCGGCAGCAGACCGGCCAGGAGTTTCGGCGCATACGCCGGGGCCGCCGGGATCAGAGAGAGCCGGAGACTCGGCACGAGCAGGATGACGAGCACTGCCAAGAAGGCGAGGCACGCGGCGAGCATGGACGCCGTCACGACCGAGAGGGCACCGTCGGCAAACGAAGCCGCTCCCGCCGTGTACAGGTTCAGGAGTGGAGACGCGGTCGTGATGAGTGCTTCCCTCGCGCTGGTCGGAAAGGAGAAGCTGTGCAGGCCGAAGTGCAGGAGTGCCCAGACCGCCGCACCCATCCACGGCAACCAGAGCAACCAGCCGGGCATCGCGGGTGAGATCTCTGCGGAGCGAATCGCGCCATAGGCCACCGGGAGGGTGATCGCCATCAGCAGGAAATGCACCGGTCGACACACCAGGTAGATGACCTGCTCCGTGCGTGGCCCTTCAGGCAGCAGCATCGACATGGGTCGCCGGTCAGCCGAGTCACCGAGAGATCGCATCACCAAGGTCCGTTGTCCGATGCGTCCGCGAATGCGACGGCCGTGCAGCTTGACATGGGCGGCTGCGGCACGCGCGGTTCAGTGGTCCGGCTGAGCGCGATGCCGTCAATTGCCGAGCAGGTACTGGAGCCCCGGTGTAAACGCGATGCCCTGGGAGGCGCCAGGATCGAACAGGGCTCCCTGCACGTACACGGCGAACCCGCACAGCGCCGAGTCGTTGGGAATCGGGAACGGGAGCTGTCCGCCAGTTGGCGGCACCGCCAGACCGACGCTGGCCAAGGGCAGCACGAGCGCCGTGCCGCCCCACGGTGTCGGCACACTGGCGGCAGCCAGGCCGAA
>JAYUCN010000682.1:0-8977 GCA_043740335.1 Planctomycetota bacterium | reverse complement strand
TCCTGACCGACAACCGCCATCGGACCGCAGCCGACGTGCGCATGCTGCTCGAGAAGTACGGCGGCAACCTCGCTGCATCCGGCGCCGTGGCCTGGATGTTCGAGCGCAAGGGCCGTTTCCTCGTCGATCCTGCGGCCGTCGATGCCGCAGGCGGAGATGGCCGCACACGGCTCAGCGAGGACCGTCTTCTCGAACTCGTCCTGGCAGTCGGTGCGGACGATCTGCAAGCGGATGGCGACACGTTCGCCATTCTCTGTCGCCCCGGCGCGTTCGCCGAGGTGAACCAGGCCCTCGCTGCGCGCGGCGTGGCCTTGCGGGAGGCTGGACTTGCCTACGTGCCGAACCAACGCACCACGGTTGCCGATGACGTCGTGGCAAAGCACCTCGTGCGCCTCATCGATGGCCTCGAGGACAACGACGATGTGCAGAGCGTCTTCAGCAACGAGGACTTCACCGAGGCCGTCGTCAAGGCCCTGGAGGCTTGATGGTAGTCGCCACACGCTGGTTCTGGGTTGGATCGCGCGAAGACGTTCGGACCAGACTCGCGGCCGTGTTCGGCATGGCTGCAACACCAGCATCGCTCGCCAGCGCTTCTGCCGGGGATGTGGTCGTGGTCGATGCGCAGGCTGCAGGCGCCGAGTGTGTCCAGCTCCCGACCGGTCACGCCTTCGGTGGCGTGCGGGCCCTGAAGGATGTGCGTGGATTGTTGGTGTACGTGGTCGTAGCGGACACGGACCGCGTGGGGGCTCAGGTGGCGCGTTTCTGCCTTGCCGACGGCGTCCTCTGGTGGCAGGCCACGACCGGTGCGCTCGATGCCAGGGAACTGCAGGGTGCGTCGCGCGCGGCTCGGAAACCGTCCGTGGACGATCTGCTGCACCGCCTGCAGGGACTGATGCAAGCGAGCGGCCGCGGCGAGTCGAGCCTGCAGCGATTGTTGCAGTTCGAACGGGAAGACACCCTGCTGACCCGGCTGCAGGATCCCGAGACGGGCTTGTTCGATGGTCCCTACGCGACGCTGAAGCTCGACGAAGAGTGGAAGCGTGCGCAGCGATTCCATCAACCGCTGTCGCTCCTGCTGCTCGACCTCGGTCCGCGCCTCATGAGCCTGGACGAGGCGACCCGCCGTTCCTTGCTAGCGGAGGCCGCCGGCGTGTTTCTCAACGAGTGCCGCGACATCGACGTGTTGGCGCGTTTTGCGCCGACGGTCTTTCTGCTGCTGCTGCCGGGCACGGGGCCAGATGGAGCCGAAGTGCTCGCCACCCGGATCCTGGCTGCTCTCGGGCAGCGGTTTCCTGCCATCCCGGGCCTGCGTCCCGCCTGCGGCCTCTGTTCGGTGCCATCGAGCGAGATCCCCGATCGCCAGACGTTTCTCGCCGTCGCCGAGGCCTGCCTGCGGCGGGCCGAGGCAGCCGGGGCTGGCGGCGTCAGCACGACTTGGCAATAGTCGGTCGGTAGTGCGCAAGGGCGGCATGAGCGGCAGCTCGTGTCCAACGCCGCTGCACGGTCCGGCATGTTCGATCGCTTCATCAGACTGGCGAAAGCCAAGCAGGCGTTGCGCGACCAGCGCTTCGAGGATGCCCTGCTGTTGGCAGCGGATCCGTCGATCCAGGCCGATCGGCGCGCGGAGGACGTGCGCGCGGTGGCTGCGGACCACTTGCTGGCGCGAGCCCGGCAACGTCTCGAGGACGGCGACCTCAGGGCTGCACGGACCGAACTGGGTCGCCTGCGAGGCTGGGTCCGGACGCCGGCAATTGACGCGTTGGCGGCAGCCATCGACGCCGCGGACTCCGGCAATGCCGAGGCGTCGGACCTTGCCCGCCGGAACCTTGCCGAAGGGCGCCGCCTGCTCGAGCGCGGGGAGACGGCGGCTGCCAGTGCCCTGCTCGCGACCGTCAGTGCCAGCCACCTCCTGCTCGAACGTCAACAGCTCGAGCGACTCCTCGCCGAGCGGCGGCGACATGGCGCGGCCCTGGCGGCCCAGGCTCTGGCAGGGATGGAGGATGCGGCGGTCGATGTTGCATGGGAGCGACTCGGGCGCGCGGAAACCATGGACCGCGATGGCGCCGAGATCGCGGCCCTCCGACCGCGCATCATCGCGGCGGTGGTGGCAGCTACCGTGACGGCGGTCGGCGACCTTCGGCGCCGCGGGGAACTCGTGGCCGCCATCGAACACTACCGGACTGTTGCGCAAGCCATGCCGGCGGCGGCGACCGCGGCGCCGATGCTGGCGCTGCGCGGCGAACTCGAGACCGAGGCGCTCGCCAAACTGCGCCACGCCGACTCCGTGGCTGCGGCCCTCCCACTCTCACGAGCAGTCCTGGCCGCTGATCTCACCGGTTCGGGGCCCCTCCGGGGTCTCGTCGAGGCGGTGCTGGCTGCTGAGCCTCGTCTCGGCAGCGCCGAACCCGGCGCGGTTGCCACCGCTCTCGCGGCAGCGGCACGCAGTGCGGGGGCCGAGGGCCTGCTTCAGGTCGCCGCCGGGTCGGCTGCTGCCGCCGCCACGGGGCAACAGCGGCTCACGCAGGCCCAGCAGCTGCGCGACTGCGGCCGGATCGACGAAGCGCGCGCCCTGTTGGTCGAGTTCCTGGCGGTGGAACCCATGCACGTCGGGGCGCGCCGCGAACTCGATCTGGTCGACCAGGGACTCGCCGATCTCGACGGCCGGCTCGCCGAAGTTCGCGCCGCCGTGCGTGAGGGTCGGTTGCGCCATGCGTGCACCGCGGCGCTGGCGCTGGTGGGATCGGCTCGGATCATGGGCGAGGCCCAGCAGATCGTCGCGGAAGCACGTGCGCGCATGGCGTTGGTCGACCGGGGTCTCGACGAAGTGCGCGTTGCCCTGCACGGCCGCGTCGCCTCGAGCGCGGAAGGCGTGCGCCATTGTCTGCTCCGCCTGGAGGAGCTCGCCAAGGTGCAGCAAGACCACGAGGAACTGCCCAAGGTGGTGCTTGCCGTGCAGGCCGAGATCGAAGCCCTGACCCTGTGCGAGAGCGCGGCGAGTGCCTTGGATCGGCGCGCCGTCGACGAGGCGATCGGGGCGATCGTCGCCTTGCTACCCATGCGCGACCGGTTGCTGGCTCGCGATCGCCTCGAAGCGCGGCTCTGCGCGCTGGCTGATCGCCTTGGCCAGGCGGCTGCCCTCGCGTTGGCGGCGGGACGACTCGCCGAGGTCCAGCGCTGCGCCGACTTGTTCTGCCAGTTGGAGGTAGTTCGCCCCGAGTTCGGTGTCAGGGCCAGCAGCTTGCGGCAGGCAGGGGACGCGCGGCGGCAGGCAGTGAACGACCTGGTTGCCAGGGCGCTCGCCGCGCTCGCGGAACGAGACCTGGCCGAGGCCGAACGCCTCGCCGAGCAGGCGCAGCAGCAATGGCTGGAGTCGCCCGAGGTACGATCTCTGCTGGACAATCTGGGCCGGGTCCGCCGCCAGTCCGACGTGCTCGACCGGGTCGCCGTCTTGACCCAGGAACGCGATTTCCTCGGCGCGCAACAGAAGCTCGCCGAGATGCCACCGACCCAGCAGTTGCTGCGAACCCGCATCTACGACATGAAACAGGATCTGGCGCGAGCCCAAGGCCTCGAAGGGGCCTTCCTGCTGCGCGTCGACGAAGGCGGCGAGCAGCTCGTCGTGCGTGGTGAAACGATCTCGATCGGCAACGTGCGTCAGCCGAGCACCGACTTGCCCGTGCTGGCCAACGTGGCCGGACGCCACGCCAGCATCCGCCGCAGCATGTCGTTCCACGGCGGCATGCAGGACACGATCGTCGCGGAAGAGGGTGAGGTGCGCGTCGGCGGCAGCAAGGTGACTTCGCGGCCCCTGGTCCCCGGCGACCGGGTCCAGCTCGGGTCGGCCTTCGGCTTCGTCTACCAGCGCCCGAGTGCGCGGTCGCTGTCGGTCGGACTGCTGTTGCAGGGCGGGTTCCAGATCGCCGGCACCGACCGGATCCTGCTCATGAAGGATCGGGGGCGCGACGGCCGCATCCTGCTCGGTCCAGGCAAGGACGTGCACGTGCGGGTGCCGAAGGCCACCGGCGAGGTCGAGATCTTCGCGACCAACACCGGCCAGATGCGCGTGTTCTGCGCCACGGACGGCACTCTCGATGGGGTCCCGTTCCGCGGCGAACACCCCTTGGCAGCGGGCCAGGTGGTGACAGCGGCAGGCATCAGTTTTCTGCTCCTGCCGTGGCGGCCGACTGCGTGACGGCGGCACGTTCCCATCTTGCCGGAATTATCGGGTGCCACCGCCGTAGCCGCACGCGCTCCCAGGAGGTGCCCGATGCTCGACGTGCTGATCTCGACCTGCCTTGCCTGCCTTGCTCCGCAGGGGTCCGCCGCGACGATGGCGGCGGCCGTGGCCGTGCGCGGGGATGCCGAGTTGAGTCCGGCCGCCGCGTTCGCCTCGGCTCGTCGCAAGGCCGAAGAGCACGTGCGCGAACTGTGGCACGATCGGGCGGCGCAAGCCGTCAGCTCCCAACGACCATTCTGGTTGCCGGAGCTGATCACCAGGGAGGCGGAGCGGCGCTGGTTGTCGGACCTGCCCATGGACCAGCTCGTGCAATTCGTCGATCGCGAGGACCGCGAACGCACGCACGAGTTCGGCAACAGTTATCAAACCACGCTGTGGGTCGCCGAAGAGCCGGCCCGGGTGCTGCAGGGCGAACGCCAATTGCGGCGGGAACTGCAGAAGCTCGAACGCACGACTGCCATCAAGTACGGTGGGATCGCCGCGAGTTGGGTCGTGCTCGCCGTCATGCTCAGCTGGATCGACCGGCTGTCGCGAGGCTACATGACGGGGCGCTTGCGACTCGTTGGGCTGCTCGCAGTCACCGCGGTGCCAGCCATCGCCTTCCTGGTGTAACATCGTGAACGCGCGCATGGAGGCCCCTCGCATCGACCCTGCTTCGCCGTCGCCGCCGCGCGTGGATTGGGAGTCCTTCTACTTGCACTACCGGAAGCCCGGCTACCTGCCGGGCTTCGAGATCGTCAACAAGCTCGGTGGGGGAATGTTCGGCCTCGTCTTCAAGGCCAGGAAGGAGTCGATCGGCAAGGACTATGCGATCAAGTTCCTGAAGGTCGACGACGACACCGTGCGCGATGCGGTGGCGCGCGAACTCGAGACCGTGCAGTTCTTCGCGCAGATCGACCACCCGAACCTCGTCTCGATCGAGGACAAGGGCGTCGTCGACGGCATTCCCTACCTGGTCATGAGCTATGCCGGTCAGGAGACGCTGCAGAAGCGCCTCCAGCAGGGTGCCATGACGCGCGACGAGGCACTGCGCATCTTCGTGCAGGCAGCACGCGGTGTGCAGGCCTTGCACGACCACTCGCTCGTGCACTTCGACCTCAAACCCGCCAACATCTTCTTGAAGGGCGACGTGGCGCGCGTGGGCGACTACGGACTCAGCAAGCTCGTGTCCGAATCGCGCAACTCGCTGAGCTTCGGCCGCGGCACGCCCTACTACATGGCGCCCGAGATGCTGCAGCGGCGTGGCGACGCGCGCAGCGACATCTATTCGCTCGGCATCCTGCTGTTCGAGTGCCTCTACGGGGACGTGCCGTTCCGCGGCGATTCCGAATGGGAAGTGCTGCGCAAGCACGAAGTAGCGACGCCCGAGTTCCCGGCGCACAGCCTGCCTGCCGATCGCGAGATCGTACTGCGGTGCCTCAGCAAGCAGCCGGCCGACCGGTTCCCTTCCGTGGCTGAACTGCTGCGGGCGCTGCAGGCACCCGTGGCTCTCGGCGAGAGCATGATGCTGACCGGCGTGCGACCTGGCCAGGGATCGGCGCCCGGTCGACCGAGCACGGATCGACCGGGGGCTGGGCCACCGCCACTTCCCGCCGAACCGCCGCCTTGGCGCGACAGCGCGGACAGTCCGTACGGGATGCCGTGGCAGCGAGGTTCTACCGGCCATGGCGTGGTCGCGTTCGTCGTCCGCCTCATCTTCGCCCTGATCGAGGCCACGATCTTCGTGGTGCTGCTGGTTGTGCGGACCGTCAGTGCGTTCGCCGGGCGCGGGCTCGTCTGGCTCTTGCAGATGCCGTTCCGCATCCTGGGCCTCGCGGCGCGCCTCGTCGGGCTCCTGCTCGCGGCGGCGATCGTGCTGCTCGTCATCGTCACCGTGCTGCATCTGTTCGCCGTGGCCTGACCGCAGGTGCGCGGCTTCGTGCTATCATCCGTTCCTGGCCATGAGTGAACGAGTCCACGAGATCACGCGGCTGCAGGCGATGGACGAAGCCGCCTGGGCGGCCCTGCAGGACGACTACTACCGGCGCATCTATTTCTACGTGAAGCGCTACGTCACGGATCACCAGACGGCGGAGGACGTGACGCAGGACGTGTTCCTCGGGGCTCTGCGTGGCATCGCCGGCTTCGACTCCTCCTACACGCTGGACCAGTTCCTGTTCGGCATCGCCAAGAACCGCGTCATCGACCACTACCGCAAGCACAAGATGACGTTGGTGCCCAGCAAGGCGAACGAAGACGGCGACCGCAGCCAGATCTGGCTCGAGAACATGGCGCACGAAGGCACGGCGCAGCCCAAGGAGAAGGCGGTGCGCAGCGAGGACGGGCGGCGTCAGCGCGTGGTGCTGGCGCAGATCCTGCGCGACCTCGTCGGCGAACTGTGGGCGGCCAGCGAGTTCCAGAAGCTCATGGTGCTCGAGTACCTGTTCGTGATCGGCGGGCGCAACAAGGACGCCGCTTTGCGGTTCGGCATCGCCGACGAGAAGGCCGTGGCCGGGATCAAGTTCCGCGCCGTCGAGCGCCTGCGGGGCATGGCGCGGCAGCGCGACCCGAACCATTCGCTGTTCGTCGGCCTCTGGCAACCGGGGGCCCGATGAGCCCCGAGGACGACGGTATCGACAGCAAGCTGGCCTTCACGGTCGCCACGGTCTGGCGCGAAGAACGCATTTCGTGCCCGCACCCGCATCTGCTGCAGAGCTGGTTGCAGGGTGGGTTGCCCGGCGGGGCGGCGGACTTCGTGCAGTTCCATCTGCGCGACAGCCAATGCCCGTACTGCAACGCGATCGTCGAGGATCTGCGCGTGCGCGATGACCATGCGAAGACACCGGTGCTCGAGGACATGCGCGATCGCCTGTTGCGGTCGACGGTCGCCGCGATGCGCCGTTCGCGCGCGTAGCCGAACGAAAGAATGTCGAGAGCTGGAGCGAATAGTCGGAGCACCGCTGCGCATGAGAAGGCTCGGAGCCACCTTCGGCGTCCGGTCAACTGCCAACGGAAACGACATGATCTGCAAGACTTTCAAGTGGATGCTCCTCAGCGGTGCGGTGCTCGGTGGGGCTGGATTCCTGTTCCTGGGCACCGCCTTCCCCAGCTACCTCGGCACCATGGCATCGTCGGTGCGGGAGAGTGTCGTCGGCCAGATCCCGATCGACATCGAGCTCAAGCGCGCTGACGGGCTCATCCGGCAGATCGATCCGCAGATCGACACCTGCAAGCGCGATCTCGCGCGGGGCGAAGTCGAGCTCGAAGAGCTGCAGCAGTCCGTCGTCCGACTCGAGAAGGTCGTCGACGGCGAGGAGAAGAAGCTGAGGGTCGGTGCCAGGCTGCTCGCGGGCGATGGCGCGACCGAGGTCCAGCTCGCGGCGGACTTCGGGGCCCGGCGCCGCGTCAGCGCGGACCTGGGCCGCACGAAGGACTCCTACGTGAACAACACCGCGATCCTGAAGGCGAAGCGGGCCTTGATCGAACGCCAGGCGCGCGCCGTCGACGCCGCGAAGCAACGCCTCGTGGCGGTGCAGTGCGAGCGTGTAGCCCTCGAGGACCAGGTGCGATCACTGAAGACCCAGCAGCTGCAGGTCGAGGCTCTCGCGGCGAACAGCCAGAGGTTCGATCTCGACAGCTCGGCGCTGAGCCAGGCGAAGGAAGTCATCACCATGGTGCGCAAGCGCCTCGATGTCGCCCAGCGCATGCTCGAGAACGACATGGTCTTCCAGGGCGAGGACCCGACCGAGGTCGCCGTCGAGCAGCGCAACGTCGGGAAGGAGATCGAGGAATTGTTCGCCGCCGGCAACACGGCCTCTGCCTCGGTCCAGATCGCGATCCCTACCCGCCGCTGAGAGCCTGCGGGACTGCGGCAGGCGCGGCCACCGGCCGCGCCGCCTTTGCGCCTTGCCACGAGACGTGCAGGCGGCCGCGCGCCTGCCTCGCTTCACGAGCTGGTCTTGCCCGAGATCGTCGAGCAGTGGAAGCTCCGGATGTTGCCGAGCACGCCCCAGAACGACGTCCAGTCAGCGGGCGTCGAGCCGCTCGTGGTGACGTTCGAGCCGGGGAACTTCTCGGCGGCGAGCTTGGCCGCGGCTTCCTGGTCGTCGCCGGGGATGGCGAAGCCGAAGATGCGGAAGCTCTCGGCGTGCACGGTGTAGTAGCCGTTGGCGGAGCGCATGCCCACGCATCCTGCGGTCGTGAGCAGGGTGAGGCAGAGAGCGGAGATGATTGCCTTGCGAGTCATGTGGGTTCTCGGGTTGGGGTTGGTTGCGGCACCGCGAACGAGGGGCATCCCCTCCTGCAGCTGTGCCCACGTCGTCACCGGCGCAGCCGGTGCGTCGAGGCGACGCACACTTCCCGCAGTGTTCGCAACGTGCACGCGACGTTCGCCGGATGCGGCCGCGGCGTCAATACAATCCTCTGCGTAGGTGGCGTCGCGCATCGCGTCGGCCAACCGTGGGTCGCCGCCCCAGCAAGGAAAGCACGCGTGGAATCGACTCGGCGCCCGTGCTTCGTTACCGTCCCCGCCCTCGTCCCCATGAACATCCACGAATACCAGGCCAAGCAACTGCTGGCGAAGTTCGGCGTGCCCACGAGCAAGGGCATCGCGTGCAAGACAGTCGACGACGTGGGCAAGGCGTTCACCGCCCTCGGCATGCCGCTCGCGGTCGTCAAGGCGCAGATCCACGCCGGCGGTCGCGGCAAGGCCGGTGGCGTGAAACTCGTGCGCAGTGCCGAGGACGCGAAGAAGGTCGCCCA
>JAYUCN010000681.1:0-3700 GCA_043740335.1 Planctomycetota bacterium | reverse complement strand
AAATTGAACTGCCTCCAATCGATCAGGCGATGTGATCCAGATGGGGTATGCGGCGAAAAAAAGCCGCTGGCCAGCCTGAACCCTTCAAGTTGGGCTAGCAACGTCCTCAGGGACGTGGCTGTGTTGCCGGGCGGCGGCTTCGTCGTCGCCGGACAATTCTCCATGGTTGGCGCAATGCCCGCCCACAACGTCGCCGTCTGGAAGGAAGGCGTTTGGTCCACGCTCGGGCCCAGCTGGGGCAGCGTGCCTTTCGCCGTGAATAGCGTCGTAGTCATGCCCAACGGAGACATCGTTGTCGGCGGTCACCCCTCGCAAGAGGGCCTTATCGCGCGCTGGGAGGGCTCCGCGTGGCACTCAATTGGGGGCATTCCAGGCCAGCTCGCAGTCACCTGGATCGACCACATGATCGCAATGCCGAACGGCGATCTGGTGGTAGCGGGACGTTTCTACGCTCCGTATCCCTGGCTGGCGCGGTGGGATGGAACGTCGTGGTCCTCGCTCGGCGACGGCGGCTGGGAAAGCATCAATGCACTCGCGCTGGCTCACAATGGCGATCTGCTTGTTGCATACAACCAGCCTCCCGGTGCCAGGGTCATGCGCTGGGATGGAGCGACCTGGACTCAGCTTGGTTCCGGCAGCTCGGACTGGCGCATCTATGCCCTGCATGTCGGGCAGAATGGCGAGTTGTTCGCTGGCGGTCAGTTCCCCGTTGTCGCCAGTTGGAATGGTTCGCAGTGGACACCGATAGGCAACCCCCAGCTCTTCTTCCCGGGCAACGTCTGGGCGATCGAGCGACTGCCGAACGGAGACATCATCGCCGCAGGCACCCACTATCCGTTTCCGCCCGGCAACAACATCGCCCGTTGGAACGGATCGGCGTGGCAGTTGCTTGGCAGTGGTGTTCTTCAAAACGGCAACGTCGAGGCCTTCGTGTTGGGCTTGGCCACGTTGGCGGACGCGCGCATCGCGGTGGTTGGCGACTTCGTGATGGCCAATGGCTCGCCGGCGCCATACTTGGCGATGCTGTCGTCGACGTGCCCCGCCAACGCGACGAGCTACGGATCCGGCTGTCCGGGCACCGCAGGACAAGTCATCCTCGTGGCGACGCAGTGGCCGATGCTCGCCGGGGGCATGCACGGCCGGACGACCGGGCTGACGACGAATTCCTTGGCGGTCGGCGTGTTCGGTTTCAGCCAGATCAACGTCCCGTTGTCTTCGGGCCACCCGTTGGGCCTGCCGGGTTGCAACGTCCTGGTTGCCGACGAGATCCTGATCCAGTTCATGGTCGGCACCGGTGCGGTCGAGTCGTCGATCGACGTGCCGAACAACAGCAACCTCATTGGCTCGATCTTCCATCACCAGGTCGTGCCCGTCGAGTTGGATGCGAACGGGAGCATCCAGGCACTCACGAGTTCGAACGCACTGACGCTGACGATCGGATCGTTCTGATCGCCCGATCGCATGCGCCCGGCACCAGGCGATACGCGGGCGCCCCTCGGGCCCGCGCGGGTCGTCTCGAGCCCGTCGTGCACGCTCGCACGATGCCGTGCTAGGCTGTAGGCCAGTCCCGATGGCCGATTTCTCAGAAGGCCTGCTCGACCTCGTCGAACGTTGCATCCTCGCCTTCGAACGCGATGGCGAGACCGGTCTGGAAGCCGAACTCGCCACGGCCGGGGAACTCGCGGTCGCCGCCCGCGCGCACATCGCAGCACTGCGTGCCGCCGGCCTGCTGCGCCCGCCCGAGTTGCCGGAAAGCATCGGCGCCTGGCGCGTCAAGCAGCGCCTGGGCAGCGGCGGCATGGGCACGGTCTACCTGGCCGAGCAGAGCGAACCGATGACGCGGCGCGCCGCCATCAAGGTGATCCGGCCGGGCATGGACACCCACGAGATCCTGGCCCGCTTCGCGATCGAACGGCAGGCGCTGGCGATGCTCGACCACCGCGGCATCGCCCGCATTCTCGACGCCGGTCGCACCGCCGACGGTCGCCCCTACCTCGTGATGGACTACGTGGCCGGGCCGTCGATCCTGCGCTACTGCGATGAACGACAGCTCGACACCCGCCAACGGCTCGAACTCTTCGTGCTGGTCTGCGATGCCGTGCAGCACGCGCACCACAAGGGCCTGCTGCACCGCGACCTCAAGCCCGGCAACATCCTGGTCACCGACCGCGACGGCGCGCCGTTCCCCGTGGTCATCGACTTCGGCGTCGCCAAGTCGGTCGGCCGTCCCCTCGCGCTCGAGGCCCACCTGACGCTGCCGGGACGGCTGCTCGGCACGCCCGAGTACATGAGCCCCGAGCAGGCTGGCAACGAGATCGATGTCGACACGCGCACCGACGTCTACAGCCTCGGCGTCGTGCTGTACGAATTGCTGACCAGCACGCTGCCGATCGATTCCACGAGGCTGCGCACGCAGGATGTCGGGCAAGTCCTGCGCGCTGCCGAGCCACCCACACCGAGCACTCGCATCACCTCGCTCGGCGACGCCGCGGTGGCGGTGGCGGCGCAGCGCCGCACGAGCGTCGGCACGCTGCGCCGGGCCCTGCGTGGCGACCTCGACTGGATCGTCATGAAGGCGCTCGAACGCGACCGCAACCGCCGCTACGGCATGCCAGGTGAACTCGCCGCCGACATCCAGCGCCACCTGCGCAACGAGCCGATCACGGCCGGTGCCCCGGGTGCCTGGTATCGCTTCAGGAAGTTCTGCTCACGCCATCGACTGCACGTCGCAGCGGGCACCATGGTGTTCGGCGCGCTCGGTGCCGGACTCATCACGAGCACCGTGTTCTACCAGCACGCCACGGCCAGCGCCGCGGCCGCGACCGACAGCCTCGACGCCGCCCTCCAGGCGGTCGGCGAACTGGTGCAGGTCGGAGATTCCGACCTCGTCGCGGTGCCGCACCTCGAGAGCGTGCGGCGCGATCTCCTGCAGCGCTCGGTCGCGTTCTACCGCCGCTTCCTCGAGCGCGACGCCGCGGCGGATCCGCGCCTGCTCAGCCGCACCCTCGACGCGCTCGTACGACTGGGCAACATGCAGATCCAGCTCGGCCAACACGAGGATGCCATGCAGCGCCTGCTCGAGGTGGAGGCTCTGTTGGCGACGCCCGCTGCAGCGCGACTGCCGACGGACCTGCGCCGCGCGGCCGAAGTCGATGCGCGACTCGACCGGGCCCACCTGCTGGACCGCAGCACCAGACCCGAAGAAGCACTCGCCCTGTTGCACGAGGCGATGCCCATCGCCCGCGAACTCGCGCAGACACCAGCCACGGACCCGCGCGCCGAACCGCGCCTCGCGCGCATGCTGGCCTTTGCGGCCAACCTGCTGCTCCACCGCGATCCGGCAACCGCGATGGCACACGTCGAAGAGGCGCTGGCAATCGCCCAACGCGTGCAGCAGCGGCAGCCCGACGACGGCAACGCCCTGGCCAGCGTCCTCCGGATCGGCGGCGACCGCGCCGACCTGTTGCGCCGCACGGGCAAACCGGCGGAAGCCCTCGCGGCCGTGGCCAGCCTGCGCGCCCTGCGAAAGGCCCATCCGCAGCGCGACGCCTGGCCGGTGGCCCTGACCACGCTGACCCTGGTCGACATCCTGTACTCCTGCGAGCAGCCGGAAGAGGTCGTGGAGCTGGTCGAGGAACTGCAAGGTACATTGGTGAAGTCGGTGGCCGACTACCCGGCCATCGTCGCCTACCGCACGGCG
>JAYUCN010000680.1:0-3701 GCA_043740335.1 Planctomycetota bacterium | reverse complement strand
GGCTCGAACGCCTCGACGTACACCACGTGGTCGTCGGCAGCCGCCAACTTGCGCACCGAGGCCACGACGTCGACCTTGGCGAGATCTCCGTGATCCGGCGGCATCTGCTGGCTGACGAACCAAAGCAACTGCGGCAGGGCGAGATCGCGACGCGACGCGGCGATCCACTCGCCGAGCCACGCCGCCGCCTTCTGCCGGTGCGGTCCCCACGCCATGTCGTTCTCGCCGAGGTGGTAGACGATGCCCGCGAGACGCACTGTGTGGCCCTTGCCTTCGAGCACCGCGATCGACTCGCGCACGAACGTGAGCCAAGACGGGTACAGGTTGCGCGTCGTGGCGTCGCTGCCGGCCGGCGTGCAATCGACGATCTGCGCCCCGCTGTGCGTGAACTTCGCGATCGCAAACGCACCGTGCCCACGGCGCGCCAAGGTCCGCCCGAAGCTCACCTCCGGACCGAACGTGTCGTAGAGGCCGGCGGGGCCGAGCGGCTCGAACCCGACGGAGCGATGCTCGCCACCGCCCGTCGCGTAGCAGTACGCAATGCCTGACTGGTCCTGCGCGAGGGCCTTGCCACCAGGCACGGACGCGAGTTGCTGCACGAAGGCGCGTTCGCCCTCCATGTTGCGGTGGCCGGTCAAGACGTAGAGATCGATCGGCGCCCCAGCGGCGTACGGCCAACGCCGCAGGGGGCGCTGCGGCGGCGCATAGGCACCGCGGGCGCGCAGGTAGGCGCGCGCGTGGTTCACGCCGTGCTCGAGTTGGCCGAGCGTGCCGTAGTGGTAGTGCAGCCCCGCGTCGCCGCCGATCTCGACGGCGATGTGCGAAGTCGCGACGTAGTCGACGAACGGATCCTGGTCCGCGACCGCACGCTGGCCGAGTTCGATGCCGTGCATGTTGGCGCGGTTGTCCATGCCCCAGATCGTCTTCGTACACAGTTCGCCGAGGTAGAACCGCAGCTGCGGGGCGCGCAGGTCGCGGCGCCAGCACGCCACGAAGTTGGCGAGGTTCGCGCCGTAGCTGCGGCGGAAACCATCGTCGAACATGTCGTTCTCGCCTTGATGCCAGACGAAGCCCTCGAGGCGCCACTTCACGCGCCGTTCGTCGAGGTCGGCGAGTGCCTCGCGCACGGTCGCGAGCGCCAACGGATACAGCGCGAACCCCCCCGGACGGTCCGGGTTCCAGTCGTTGCCCAACGTGGTGCCACCGGCGGCGACCTTGACGATCGCCAACGGCGCCTTGCTGTGGCGCAGCACTTCGCGCGCGAACGTCAACTCGGGTCCGACCACGGCATCGACGGGCTGCAGCGGCACCCAACCCTGCGAACGGTGCTTGTCCTCGCGCCCGATCACGTACCAGAACCGGACTTGCGGTTGCTCCTTCGCGGCACCAGCGAACGGCGGGTAACGCTCGACGTCAGCGACCTGGGAGTCCGAGCCGACCATGTTGGATTGGCCCGCGAAGACGAACACGCGCACGACCTTGTCGTCCTGCTGGGCCCGCACCGACGGCGTGAGGAGCGAGGCGAGCAATGCACACAAGACGAAGCGCAGGGCAGTCGCCATCGACGAATGCTAGGCCCGATCGTCCGTCAGCCGTCGACGTTCTTGCGGCAGATGCCGAAACCGCCATCGCGGTGGCAGCCTGGCTGCGCGAAGGCGCGGCGCGCGATGCGATCGATGAGGGGGACGGACGGCGACGTGGCGGGTCTGGTGTCGGCGATTCGCGATCGTGTGCTGCGGTTGCTGCGGCGGTGCAGGGTCAGGCGAGAATGCAGCTTGTTTGTCGTATCCGCTCCGCACGGTGCGCACGGCCGTGCTCGGCAGGGATCGTGGTTCCGTCCTGCAAGGCGGGGTGACGGACGTCGGTTGATTGCAAGCCGCGATGGGCTGTGCGATCCTGCCCGGTGGGTCCGTTGGTCCGTTCGAAGCCGTTCTCGTCCCATGCGCCCCACCTCGTCACCTGCCCCGGCGGCGAAGCCAGGCGCACTCGTCTGGCTGCCGCTGCTGCTGATAGGGCTGCTCTTCCTGTTCCTCGCCGTACCGCGGGTGGCCCGCAGTCCAGGCGTGCACAGCGCATTCGTCGGCGTCGGCCTCACGATGCTCCTGTGGCAGGCACTGCTTTGGTGGCTCGCCCGACGCCGCGGCCAACCGCTGCGCGTCGAGATCGGCGCGCTGTCGCCACAGCACTACATCCAGACCTTCGTGCAGAGCGGGCTGTACGCATACTGGGGTTACTACTGGCGGCCGATCTACGACCAGGTGCCGCTGATCCTCGCCCAGCTGGTGTTCCTGTTCGCGTTCGACGCGCTGTTCGCGTGGTCGCGCGGTCGCGCCTGGCGCCTCGCGACCGGCCCGATACCGATCGTGCTGAGCACCAACCTGTTCATCTGGTTCGGCGATCCTTGGTTCGTTTGGCAGTTCGTGATGGTCACCGTCGGGCTGCTCGGCAAGGAGTTCATCAAGTGGCAGAAGGACGGCCGGCGCACGCACATCTTCAACCCGTCCGGTTTCGGCCTGCTCGTCAGTGCGGTCACGCTGCTGTCGCTCGGCGTCACCGAAGAAGTGACTCACGCGCTGCCCCTGGCGACCACGATCGACAGTCCGCCGGCGATCTTCCTGGTGTTGTTCCTGCTCGGCCTCGTCGTGCAGCACTTCTTCTCGGTGACGCTGATGACGCTGTGCGCCGCCGCGACCACGATCGTCATCAACCTCGCCTACAACCGTGTCACCGGCACCTGGCTGTTCATCGGCGGCAACCTGCCCGCCGCCGGCTTTCTGGGCCTCCTGCTGTTGATGACCGACCCGTCGACGTCGCCGCGCACGCATCTCGGCCGCGCGCTGTTCGGCGTCGGTTACGGCCTCGGCTACTGCGTCGCCTTCGAGGTTCTCGGCGCCCTCGACGCGCCGACGCTGTACGCGAAACTGGTCCCGGTGCCGATCCTCAACCTGACGGTGAAGGCGCTCGACGGACTCGCGCGCCGCGGCTTCACCGGCAGGCTCGAACAACGATGGAGCCAGGCGCTGCGGCCGCGCCTGCTCAACGCCGCCCACATGGCGATCTGGGCGGCGATCTTCTTCACCATGCTCGGCACGGGCTACGTGCAGGCGCCGCATCCCGGCAGTTCGATCCAGTTCTGGAAGCGCGCCTTTGCCGAAGGCCGCTGGCTGGCGGGCCACAAGTTGTTGGGCACAGTCCTGGTGCAGATCAACCGGGGCGTCTTTGACGCCAACAACGAACGCGGCATCATCGCCTTCGAACGCAAGGCGGTCACGGCCGATGCCGCGACGGCGCTGCAGGCGGCTTCGCGCTGGTTCGGGGTGGCGCTGAATCAGGGCAGCCAGCACGCCGCCTTCAACCTCGCCCTGCTGCACTGCGCGTTCGATGAACCGGCGGATGCGCAGGAGCTCGCGCAGGCGTTCCGTCAGCTGCAACAAGCCGCAGACAACGGCGACTCGAATGCCACGTTCGTGCTGGGCCTCGCCAGCGAGACGGGTCGCGGTCAGCCGCGCGATGCCAGGCGCGCCCTCGAGCTCTACCGCCGTTCAGGGGCGGACAACTTGTTCGCGCGGAAGGGCATCGCGCGCCTGGCACTTGCACCCGGGGCGATGATCGACCTCACCGTCACCGTCGACACCCTGACGCACGCAGCGGCGGCGAACGATGCCGAGGCCTGCTGGTACCTCGCGTTCCTGCACGCAACC
>JAYUCN010000679.1:0-3704 GCA_043740335.1 Planctomycetota bacterium | reverse complement strand
ACGCATGCCGCGCGCGCAGCCAACCGAACAGCAGCGACAACACGCCGATCGGCAGCGCGTAGTCCGGGCCGTGCACGAGCCCGAACACGGTGGCGGTGGCGAGCTGCGTCGCCCACGGCGGCAGCAACGTCGCCAGTGCCGTGAACAGGTAGCCGCGGAACAACACCTCCTCGGCGAGCGGCGCCACGACGACGATGCCGAAGCAGAGCATCAGCAGGCCGGGCGTCGTCAGACCCGTGGTCGCGAGCTCGCCCAGCTGCGGCTGCGGCGACACGGGGTGGCCGAACGCATGCATCGCCTGCAGATAGCCGGCGACAAAGACGAACCACACCACGGCGAACGGGAGGTAGACGCGCAGCACATGCGACGCCGCCAGCGGCCGCCACGGCACCGCGGGTGGCCAGACGGCGACCAGGGCGACCAGGGCGACGAGGCCGAGTTGCAGGTGGCCGGCGGCGATGATGACTGCACACGCGAACGCCGCGAGAGCCTGCAGGCACGGCGTGTTGATCGCGACTCTGCCGGTGGCGTTCATTCGCCAGCGATGACGCCGCTCGTCGGCGACGATGCGCTCGCGTAGAGCTTCTTGCCGATGCGGCCCGCGAGGAATGCGTCGCGCCCGGCTTCGGCCGCGGCCTTCATGGCGCGCGCCATGCGCACGGGGTCCTGGGCGAGGGCGACGCCCGTGTTGAGCAGCACGCCCGCGGCGCCGAGCTCGAACGCGATCGCGACGTCGCTCGCGGTGCCGACGCCGGCATCGACGATGACGGGGACCTTCGCGCGTTCGAGGATGATGCGGATGTTGTTCGGGTTCAAGATGCCCTGGCCGCTGCCGATCGGCGCACCAGCCGGCATGACCGCGGTGACGCCTGCTTCCTCGAGGCGGCGCGCGAGCACGGGGTCGTCGCTCGTGTAGCAGAGCACGACGAAGCCTTCCTGCACGAGGACCTTGGCGGCCTCGAGCGTGCCGATGGGATCGGGGAGCAGTGTCTGCGGATCGCCGAGCACTTCGAGTTTGACGAGGTCACCGATGCCGAGTTCACGCCCAAGGCGCGCCGTGCGGACGGCGTGGTCGGCGTCGAAGCAACCGGCCGTGTTCGGCAGCAGCACGTACTTGTCGCGCGGCAGGTAGTCGAGCAAGGTCTTGCCCTGGGGAACGCCGAGCTGCAGGCGGCGCACGGCGACGGTCACGCATTGCGTGCCGGAGACGGCGAGCGCTTCGACCATCGATTCCATCGAGGGGTACTTGCCCGTGCCGAGGAACAGGCGCGACTGGAACGTGTGGGGTCCGAGGACGAGCGGTCGATCGACGAGCGTCACGGCGTCGATCGTGCGCGGGCGGCGGCTCTGGCACAAGGGGCGCGCGCCTACCCACCGCCGAAGAACGTGACGACCTCGAGGTGATCGCCATCCGCCAGACTCGTCGTCGCGTACTCCGCCCGCCGTACGATCCCCTTGTTGCGTTCGACAGCCACCTGCGTCGGCTGGCAGCCGAGTACTTGAACGACAAGAACCCCCACCGTCATGCCTACCGGGACCAACCGCACGTCGCCGTTGACGAAGATGTGGATCGTGGGCCCGTCGGGATGCTTGCCGCGTTCGTCCATGTTCAGTCCATGCGCTGCAGCAGCAGCACCTTCAGGTACTCGGACTCGGGATGCGTGAGCCACACTGGATGGTCCGGCCCTGCCCCGAGTCGCTGGCGCAGCACCACGCGGAACGGCAGCCCCGCCGCGGCTTGCCGCACGAGCTCCTCGAACCGCGGTAGCGTCATATGGTGGCTGCACGTGCACGTGAGCAGGAACCCGTGCGGCAGCAGACACCGCAACGCCTGCCGGTTGAGATCGCGGTAGCCGCGCTCGGCGCCTTCGAGTTCACGCCGCGACTTCGCGAACGCCGGCGGATCGAGCACGATGAGGTCGTGCTGCGTGCGCGCATCGCGCTGCGCGCGCAGGAAGTCGAACACGTTCGCCTCGTGCACCGTCAGACCCTGCAGTCCATTCGCGACCGCCCCCGCACTTGCGAGCTGCAGCGCGTCGGCGGACTGGTCGACGGCGACGGCGGCCTGCGCCCCGCCCTTCAGCGCGTTCAGCGAAAAGGCACCCTGGTAGCAGAACAGATCGAGCACGCGCCTGCCCTTCGCCAGTTCCTGCACGAGCGCGCGCGCGGGCCGCTGGTCGACGTAGAAGCCCGTCTTGTGGCCCGTGAACAGCCTCACCGTGTGGCGCACCCCGTGTTCGACGATCGTCGTCTCCGCGATGCGCTTCCCGTGCAAGAGGCGCACTTCCTCCAGCAGCCCTTCGTGCCTGCGCGCCGCGACGTCGTTGCGCGCGACGACGGACTCGGCACCGAGCCGATCGGCGGCGAACGGCACGATCGCGTCGAGCGCGTTCTCGACGACCGCCGAGGTCGACTGCAGCACGAGCACGGGGCCATACCGGTCCATCACGAGCCCAGGCAGCCCATCGCTTTCGCCGTGCACGAGCCGAACGCCGTCGGTCGGACCGAGGCAGCCGGCGCGTGCTTCGAACGCGACCCGCAATCGCTGCGAGAAGAACGTCGCGCGGTCGGGCACGGCGTCGTCGGGCCACGGCCCGCATCGCCGCAGCGACAGCCGGCTCGCCGAGGTGAAGCCGAGGCCGAGGTCGCGGTTGCCTTCGTCGCGCACGCGCACGAGGCGCGGCGGCAGGACCTCGCCGCGTTCGATGTCGTTACCGTAGAACCACGGCTGGCCGCGGCGCGCGAAGCCGCTGGCCTTCGCGGTCAGTTGCAGATCGGTGGTGGCGGCAGCGACAGGTTCCGTCGACATCGGGGCGACGAGGGTACGGGCTGACTCAGCCCCCCGCCACCATCGTTGCGGCTCCTGCGAACGGCACCGCGACCCGCGGTCGCCCGACGGCGCGCGGCACGAACAGCCGCCCGAGCAGCCGGCACCACCATCGGCGCAGCAGGCCGGGACGCACGGTCGCCGCATGCGGTGCGAACAGTGCGCGCGTCGCCGCCGGCAGCAGCAGCGTGATGCGCGCCGGCTGTGACCGCACACCGATGAGTTCGCCGATGCGCAGGATCGAGCGCGCATGCCGCAACGACTGCGGCGCCATGCCCGCGTGCCGCGCCTCGACCGCGCGCGCGAAGCCGACCATCGCCGCGCGGTCGTTCGCGAACGAAATGCCCATGAGCCGCCACGCCTTGCTCATGTAGGCTAGGTGCAGGCGCCGCTGCTCGTCGTCGAGCGGCGCGCACTGCGCTTCGACCGCCTCGAACAGGCTCCAGCCGAAGTAGGTCATCATCCAGGGCGGGATCGCGACCGAGGCGTGCCGCGCCATGATCTGCCGCAGTTGTTCGCGCACCTGCGGCGAACTGATGCCGCCCGTGGGCTCGCGACCGGAGTCGGTCACCGCGCGGATGAAGAGGTCCGTCTCGTAGAACGACTTCGCCATCGCCTTCCCGGTCGCGAAGCGCGCCGCGCGTGCCGTGTCGTGCAGGGCAATGAAATCGCGCAGCAGGAAGAAGTTCAGGTAGGCAGCGATGCCGGGCCCATACCCGCAGCGGAACCACAGCGCACTGACCGTGCGCAGTTCCGCCGCGAACTCGGCGCCGAGCACGGACGGTTCGAACGTCGCGATCGGCGGTGCCGGCGGCGGCTGCAGGTCGTGATCGGCCATCGGGCGTGCAAGGTAGACGCGCGCCGCGCAATGTCACGT
>JAYUCN010000678.1:0-3705 GCA_043740335.1 Planctomycetota bacterium | reverse complement strand
GGCGCTTCTTCGAGCACCTTCTGGTGCCGCCGCTGCACCGAGCACTCGCGTTCGTGCAGCGAGACGACGTGCCCGTGCTGGTCGCCCATGAGCTGGATCTCGATGTGCCGCGCGGGAAACACGGCGCGCTCGAGGATCATGCGGTCATCACCGAACGACGCCTTCGCTTCGCGGCGCCCCGCGACGAGCGCTTCGGCGAGATCCTGTTCGCGCTCGACGAGGCGCATGCCGCGGCCGCCACCGCCTGCACTCGCCTTCACCATGACGGGCATGCCGATCTTCTTCGCCACGGCGATGAGGCCCGCGTCGCCGAGGTCCTGCTCGGTGCCGGGGATCACGGGCACGCCGGCCGCGATCGCTTCCGCGCGCGCGGCCTGCTTGCCGCCGAGCCGTTCCATCGCCGAGGGCTTGGGCCCGATGAAGACGAGCCCTGCGTCGAGCACCGCGCGCGCGAACGCCGCGTTCTCGCTGAGGAAGCCGTAGCCGGGATGGATCGCTTCCGCACCGCTGCGCTTCGCCGCGGCGAGGATCTTGCCGATGTCGAGGTAGCTCTCGGCCGCCGCGTTGCCACCGAGCGGCACTGCGTGGTCGGCCTGCAGCACGTGCGCGCCGCGCGCATCGATGTCGCTGTGCACGGCGACCGACTCGATGCCGAGCTCGCGCAGACCGCGCGCGATGCGCACCGCGATCTCGCCGCGGTTGGCGATCAGCACGCGGCGGAAGGGAGGGTTCGTCGCCATCGGGGTCGACACCATAGCCAGGCGAACACCGAAGGGCGATGCGCGCCGTTGGGATCCCATGGGGAGCGCGCGAACGTCGACTCCGGCCAGATCAGCGCGAGGACCTCCAGGTCGACCACCGCACGATCACGCGCTGGCTCGACGTGCTCGAGAGCCTCTATGCGATCTTCCGCCTGCAACCGTTCGGCACGCCGCGCATGCGCGCCGTCAAGAAGATGCCGAAGCACTACCACTTCGACTGGTCGCTCGTGTCGACTCCGGGACCGCGCTTCGAGAACCTCGTCGCCTCGCATCTGCTCAAGTGGGTTCACTGGCAACAGGACACGCAAGGCCGCAACCTCGAGCTCCGGTACTTTCGCGACCGCGACGGCCGCGAGGTCGACTTCGTCGTCTTGGAAGGGCGTCGCCCCGTGCTGCTCGTCGAGGCGAAGCTCGGCGACGACGAGGTCGATCGCAGCCTGCGAGCGATGCACGAGCCCTTTCCCGATTGCCCGGCGTGGCAGGTGCACGCCACGGGAACCAAGGACTACCGGACGCCGGACGGGATCCGCGTAGCGCCGGCGATGGTGCTGTTCCGCACACTCGTGTAGGCCGGGGGTGAAGCCAGTGCCGCTGCAGGCCTGGCTGGCGGCCTAGCCCATTTATCCTTCCAGGAAGGATAGATATGGTCAGGGTTCTCCTTCTCAGAAGGCGAAACAGGCACAACCTCGTGAACGACTCCAACCAGCCTCTGCGCACCCATCTGGCCGAGATCGTCGCCGATTCCCTCTCCCTCCCCATTCCAGCGTCGACACGGCGTGACGTGACAGGCCCCGTGTCGCTGCCGAACAAGGCCACGGCGGTCATCGGCATGCGTCGGTCCGGCAAGACGACGTTCCTGCACCAGCTGCGCACGGAGCGACTGGCCCGCGGCGTCAGTCGCGAGCGTCTGCCGTTCTGGAACTTCGAGGACGAACGACTCGCGCAGCTGCAGGCCAATCAGCTCCACCTGCTCGTGGACGAGTACTACCGACTGCACCCCGAGCATCGGCAGCAACAGACCGTGACGATCTGCCTCGACGAAGTGCAGGTCGTCGCCGGTTGGGAGCGCTTCGTGCGTCGCTTGCTCGACACCGAGAAGGTCGAGCTGTTCCTGAGCGGTTCGTCCGCTGCCCTGCTCAGCCGCGAAGTGGCGACGTCGATGCGTGGGCGCGCCTGGGAAGTGGTCATCCACCCCTTCAGTTTCCCAGAGGCGTTGCGACACGCGGGCAAGGAGTTGCCGGACCGCGCCGATGGCCAGTCCTCGCGCCAGCGTTCGCTGCTCGAACGGCAGTTCGCGGACTACCTCGCGACCGGCGGGTTTCCCGAAGCGCAGGGGTTGGATGCAGCGACGCGCCATCGCCTGCTGCGCGACTACGTCGACGTCGTGATGCTGCGCGACGTGATGGAACGGCACGAGATCACGAGCATCACGGCGCTGCGCTGGCTCGTTCGACATCTCCTCGGCAATGCCGGCACCCTGTTCAGCGTGCAGAAGTTCTTCGCCTCGCTCAAGTCGCAAGGACTCAAGATCGGGAAGGACACCGTGCATCAACTGGTGGCCTACCTCGAGGACTGCTTCCTCGTGCGCACGGTCTGGATCGAGTCTGACTCCGAGCGGCGGCGCATGGTCAACCCGCGCAAGGTCTATCCCATCGACCCTGGGTTGATCGCGGTGTTCGATCGCTCGGGCAAGGCGAACGTCGGTCACGCGCTGGAGACCGCCGTGCTGCTCGAACTCGAACGCCGCGGCGCGACGGTCACCTACGTCCGAACGGCGTCTGGCTTCGAAGTCGATTTCCTTGCGCGCTTTCCCGCTGGCGACGTGGAGTTGATCCAGGTCGCTGCGGAGGCGTCGCGAGGAGAGACCGCTGCCAGGGAACTGCGGGCTCTGCAGGAGGCGCGGAGCCTGTTTCCTGCGGCGGCGCCGCGGCTTGTCGTCATGAACAGCGACGGTCTGCCGGCTGACGTGCCGGTCGGAATCGTGGCGCAGGCAGCAACCGAGTGGTTCCTCGCCGAACCGGCAACATCCTGAACTGGCCGTTCCGATCCTCGCTGCCGTGACTGCTACAGAGCACCCGTAGCATCGGGCGGTCCAGCGGACCCGCGTCAGCGAAGAGTTGCTTGATGGCAGGCCCCGGCGCAGGCGACTGACCATTCGTCGGCAGGGCGATGGAGTCGCGCATGTCGTCAGCGATGGGTCCCCTGCAAAAAAACTGGCCTTTTCCGCCTTATGCTGGCCATTCGCTCGTGAGCGCTGCTTCGCGGCGCCCACCTGAACGCGATACTGAAGACCACTCTTACCCCTTGCCCGGAGTCTCTCGATGCGACGTCTCAACATGCTTCGTTCCCCGCCACTGCCACGAGTCCTGGCAGTGCTCGGCCTTCTGCTCGCCGCCTGTGGCGGTGGCGGCGGCGGCAGCACTCCTCCCGCTCAGACCAGCAAAGCCATGATCTGGGGCTCCGGCACCTGGGGCACCAACGAATGGAGCGCTACGGCGCCCGCTCAGCTCGAACCCGACACGACCACCACTTCTTCTACAACCGACCTTCCCTCGACGGAGACCGCCCGATGAACCTCTCGCTCTCGACCAAGATCCCCTTCCGCTCGTTCCTGATCACCACAGCCCTCGTCGCCCCAGCGATGGCGCAGAACCTCACGACGTTCACCAACGGCACGGTCGCCAACGCCACCGACGTCAATGCGAACTTCACAGGCTTGAAGACCGCGGTGACCGCCGCCGACGCCAAGGCGACGACCGCGACCACGAGCGTGGCGGCAGCCACGACCGCCGCAGCGACGGCCTCCACGGCCGCGGCGGCAGCACAGATGACGGCGGACATGGCCCAAGCGACGGCCGCGGCGGCGCAGACGGCAGTGAACACGCTGAGCACCAACGTGACACCGCTGACCAACGCGCTGTCCGCCAGCGCCGCAGGTGTGCTC
>JAYUCN010000677.1:0-9011 GCA_043740335.1 Planctomycetota bacterium | reverse complement strand
CCAGCGCATGGCGATCGCGACTTCGTTGTCGCGCTCGGTCAGCAGCCAGCCGTGGCGCACCACATTCAGGGCCAGCTCCTCGGCGAGCTCGCGCGCGTGCGGGTTGCCGGTGACGAGGTGGACTGCACCGAAACCCACGGCGGCGGTCGCGTCCTGCCATGGATTCCAGTACGTGAACTTGCCCTGGAGCATGCGCGGGTCGGGATCGCAGACGTTCATCGGTCGCACCTTGTCGGGCGGCAGGTCGCGGCCGGCCCACTGGCGGTATTCGACGCGGTCGATGCGCTCGTTCATGCGTTGCCGCAACGCTGCGTTGCCGGTGACGAGCAGGTTCCAGGAAGCGGCGAGAGCCGTGCGGCCAGCACCGCGCGCGGCGCCGGCATTCGAGGTCGAGAGGCTGGGCTCGAGCGTCTGGCCCGCGACGTAGAGCCGCGCTTCGTTCTCGAGTTCGCGCCGCGCCCAGTGCGCGCCGGTGAGCAGGGCGAAGGTGGCGAGGTAGTTGCTGCTCCAGTGTTCGCGGTCCTTGCCGGTCCAGCCATGTCGCTCCCACGGCGCTTCGGAGGGCGGCTTGCCGAGGCGATCCTTGGACACGCCGGGGTGAAAGTGCGTGCGGCCCGACCAGACGATCCAGTCGGGATGATTGGCCGGCTCGACCGGCGTGCCATCGGCTTCGAAGAAGTGCACGGGCCGGCAGGCCTCCTGGAGCATCGAGCATTCGACTTCGAGCAAGAGACTCGGCAGTCCTGTCGCCGCGACCAGCGACAGCTTGACCGTGCCGAAGTCGCCTTGGTCGCCGGTCTGGCCGGCCTCGCGCGCGAGCCCATGCCAGAAGACACCGAACGGATCGCCGCCCGGTTGGTCGCCGGCGACGAAGATGCGGTGGCGCATGGCGAGATGGGGGCGCAGCAACGCACCCTGCAACCACGGTGGTGGTTCGGGCACGAAGCCGAAGGCGCCGAACGCGCCGCTGTCCTGCCACGTCGTCGCGCCGAGCAGCGGCGCCACGCACGCGGCCTTGGCGGTCGTGTCGGCGATGCCGCCGTCGCCGTGCAGCGCGGGCACGAGCACGCCGGTGCGGCGCAGGCCCTGAGCATCGCCGATCGTGTTGTTCTGGAGCAGCACGTTGCGGCTGCCCTGCGCGGTGGTCGTCTGCGTGATGCCGAGGCGCCCGGGATGGCGCAGCAGCAGGGCCATGCCGCGGCATTCGATGGCCAGTTCATCGAGGTCGCACTGCATCGCGGGCAGGCGCGGGTCGGAGAAGAACACGGCGACGTCGACCGCTGCGTGTGGCTGGTCGCGAAATGCCGTGACGAGCAGTTCGACGATGAGTCCTGTCGTGCCGATGCGCGCGCGCCGAAGTTCGACGCGGCGCAGGGCATTGCTCTCGAGGTCGCCGACGCGCTCGGGCGTGGCGCGATGCACGGTGTCGCCCTGCTGCGCAACGAACTCGATCGTCGCCGCGGGCATCGTCACGTCACCGGTCGGCAGCGGCGGTCCGCTGCCGGGGGCGAGTTGCAGGGTCACCTCCCCGAGCGCTGCCACCTCGGTCTGGAACAGGCACAGCGCGTACCGCAGCGAACCATCGGGCCAGCGATCGCCGAAGGGTCGCCACGCGGTGGCGGTGTCTGGTACGTGCAGGTCCGGCACGTCGCGCACCGTGCCGGCCGCGAACGGCACGACCACGGCCGCCCCTTCGCGGCGCGCGAACGGGGCCAGGTTCTGGAGCACGAGGGTGACGGGCTTCGGTCCGTTCGCCGCCGGCTCGGGCTGCTGGGCTGGCGTCACGGCGAGGCAGGTAAGCAACGTGACGACGGTCGGCGACCACGCCCTGCCCCGCTCGCTGCCGCGCGGGTATCCTCCGCGCCACGATGGCTTCTCTTCGCCGGTGTCCCTGGGTCTTCTCCGTGGCAGTGGTGGCGACATGCGTCTCGATCATCGCGACTCCGCGCGCGCAGGAGAAGCCCGCAGCCGCACCGCCGGTCACGGTACCCGCGACACCCGAACCCGAAGAGGCCGAACTGCTGGGACTCGGCGCCAAGGAGCTCGCGGCCTACGCGACCCTGAGTTTCAAGAACGGCTTCCCGATGCGCGCGCGGCAGGTGTGGCAGGAAGTGCTCGGCGAGTATGCAACCGACGACGAGGCGTCGCGCAAGGCGCTCGGCTTCTACAAGAACGGCAGCGTGTGGCAGCGCGATGCGAAGTTCGAATACCCCGAACAGGACCAACCGAATGCCGCGGTGGCGCGCATGCTCGAGCAGAAGTGGGAGGCGCTCGCGCACAAGCTCGGCGAGGGTCATCGCGCACTGGCGGCGCAACTGGCCACTGCTGGCAAGGAAGCGCGCAGCCAGTACCACGCCACGCGCGCGCTGCGCTTCCTTCCCAAGGACAGCAAGGTCATGGCGCAGAGCGGCCTGAAGCAGTTCGAGGGCATCACCGGCGACGACATCGACCTCGCCATCCTGCGGCGTTCGCGCCTCATGGATCGTGCGATCACGCGGCTCACGGAGCAGCAGTTTCCCGCCAACGTCGTGCCCGAGAAGCACAAGGTGCTCGACCAGGGCGGCATGGCCTACGGCGCGGTGAAGACCGAGAACTTCACCATCTACGGCGACTGGGAACCGGAAGTCTTGCAGCAGGCTGCGGCCTGGGCTGAGCGTGCGCTCGCGTTCTGCAAGGAAGCGTTCGAGGGCTACGAAGGTTTCCCGCCGCGCGGGCAACCCTTGGCGAAGATGGCGTTCTTCAAGCAGAGGGCGACCTGGGTCGAGCTCGTCAAGCAGAACGCCGACAGCGTCGGCCGCGACCGCCTCGAGTTCATCACGCAAAACTGCGGTGCGACCCAGATCGGCGACGTCCACACGGCGGGAGTCGAGAATGTCGAGGTCGTCTACGACCTCGCGGTGCGCCGGGTCGTGCAGGGCTTTTCGGGTTTGCACACCGATGGCCTTCAGGAGGGCATCGGTCACGCCGTGGTCGGCATGTTCTTCGGCCGCAACCTCGAGTTTCTCGTCGGCCAGGAGAAGCACGAAGGCACGGTCTCCGGCAACCGGCAGGCGCAGAAACTGCTGCTGCCCGACATGGAGACCTGGCGCGAACTCGCCGTCGAACTCGCATGGTCCAAGGGTGGCACCTCGGCCGCGCGGTTGCCGCTGCTGAAGGCGGCGCAGTTCCCGACCGACGGCCGCATCAAGGCGTGGTCGTTCTGCGACTACCTGCTGCGGCGTGATCCGTTGATGCTGCGGCACCTCGACCGCACGGCCCACAAGGCCCGCACCGAGAACGAGGTGCTCGGACTGTTCCAGGAGTACGCGGCGCAGCCGCTGCAGCACGTCGAAGATCGTTGGCGTCGCTTCTGGACCGAAGACAGTGCCTTGAAGCGCGCGATCCTCGACAAGAGCACGCCGCTCGAAGCCACCAGCAAGGAGGCGCCGCTCTGGCTCGAGCAGTTCAACCGTGTGCGCCAGCTGTACGAGCGCAAGCCCGTCGGTTGGTCGGCGCAGCTGTCGGTCGACTGCAAGGAACACGTCGACTACCTGCGTGCGAACAAGGACCAGCGCGGCGCCGACAAGGAGCACACGCAGATCGCGGGCAAGCCGGGCTTCTCGAACTCGGGTCGCACGTTCGCGCAGCAAGCCCTGGTCTGGACGCGCGACAAGGACCCGAAGAAGGCCGTGGATTCCTGGGTGTTGCTGCCCGGGTATCGTGATGCGCTGCTCAACACCAACATCGACACGGTCGGCATCTACGCCGAGAGCGGCCTCATGGTGCTCGACGCCATGAGGGGCCGCGACAGCAAGGACAAGGTGACGTCGGCCGTCTACCCGGTCGCGAACGTGACGGGCGGTCGCATGCGCGATGGCGTGCCGGCTGCGGTCGACGTCGAACTGCTGGGACCCGAGGTGCAGCAGTTGTTGAACCAGAACCAGCGCGGCAAGCAGAAGCAGGTCGGCTTTCCGCTGACGCTCCACTTCTTCTCGGGGAGCGGCAAGAACGTCACCTGCAAGGTCACTTCGCAGGGGGCCGCCGTGCCGGGCTTCCTCGTCGAGACCAAGGGGACCATCCGCCGCACGTCGGCGCCCGGCCTGTGGGTCTTTTATCCCGCCGAACCGCTCAAGCGCGGGGTCGACATCAAGGCGGAGTGGACGTGGAACGGCGGCAAGCACGACGTGACCTTCCTCGCGCAGTGACCGGTGCGCGGGCCGCGCGGTTGCCAACCGGTGCTCGTCGCCTAGAGTTCGCGTATGTGTTCTGCTGCCCTTTGCTTCGTTGCCGTGCTGCCCTTGTTGCCGTTGCGGGGGCAGAACCCGGCGGCTCCGAACGCGGTGGCCCACGATCCGGCGGCGCTCATGGAACGTGAGCAACGTCTCACCGCGCGGGCCGTGCAGGGTCTGCACGCGGTGGCCGATGCGCTGCAGGCGCAGAAGCAGCACAAACGCGCGCTCGATCTGCGACGCGAACTGTGGCAGGAGTACGCCGAGGACGATGTGCTGGCCCGCGAGCGCTGCGGCTTCGTCAAGGTCGGCGACCTCTGGCGACACGACGAGAACCGGTTCGTGCTCGACAAGGACATGAAGGTCGACCAGAAGGTGCTGCGCAAGGTCGAGCAGGACCAGGTTGCGCTGTACAAGGAACTGCTGGTCGAACACCGGGCCTTGGCCGAGGGCTGGACCGCGGCAGGCGACGCGCTGCACGCGCAGCGACACTGGCAGCGTGTGCTGCGGTTCACCCCGGGCGACAAGGCCGCGACCACGGCGTTGGCAGTCGACCAGTTCGAAGGGTTCCGCGGCAGCCCCGGCGAACTCGCCATGCTGCAGCGGGCGCGCGCGATCCGAGGGGCGGTGGACTGGCTCAACAGGAAGCAGTTCGATGTGCAACTTATCGAGGGCCGGAAGCAGGCGCTGCTGGTGGCCGCCAAGCTGACGCACGCGGGGGCCCGCAGCGAACACTACGAAGTCTGGGGCACGCTGCCACCGGCCCTGCTGCAGACCATCGCCCAGGATGCGGAACGGACCCTGTTGCTGTGCCACATGCTGTTCGGCACGTCCGGCGGCCAGGCGTTCACGCCGAAGCGCCGCCGCAACCTCCTGTTCGTGCACGATCCGGCGGCCTATGGCGCGGTGCTCGATCTGTGTGCGGCGCAGTTCGACGCGACGCGCCTCGCGTTCCTCAAGAAGGACGTCGACCAGGCCTTCCTCGAGTGGGAAGGCGAGTCGCTGCGCTTCCACAAGGCCGCACTCGGCGAACCAGCGGCGCGCGATGTGGCGGTGCGCGGCGTCGCCCAGGACGCGATCGGCGTCACCACGGATGGTCTCTGGGAGGGCCTCGGGCACGCGGCCTGCGGCTTCCTGTTCGGCCGCACGCTGACGTTCCTGCTCGAGCAGCAGACCCAGCACACCGTGGCGACGTGGAACCAGCGCCCATTGCTGCCTGATCTGGCGGTCTGGCGACAGATCGCCGAGGAGTCGGCGTGGGCCAAGAGCGACACGCGCACGAGCGAACTCGTGCTGATCTCGGCCGCGCGCTTCACGACGGAACAGCGCGTCAAGTCCTGGGCGATGTGCGACTACCTGTTCCACTGGCGGCCCGAACTCATCCTCGAACTCGATCACAGCCAGACCAAGGACATCCGCACGCCGCCCGATGTCGAAGCCGAGTTCCTCAGGCGCACACAGGTCGACTTGCCGAAGCTCGACCTGGAGTGGCGCGAGTTCTGGGCGCGCGGGGCGGCGTTGCGCAAGGCGATGGCCACCGATCCGGCTGGCGACGAGAAGGCACCAGACCGGGCGGCTCGCGTGCGCGCCCGTTCGCTCGTCGACGCCGTCGACGAGGTGCGCGCGGCGGCGCTGCGCGGCCCGGTCGGGTTCTTCGTCGCCAGTGGCACGGCACCCGATGCGGTCTTCAAGTTCGCCGAACAGTTGGCGAAGGCCGAGGCCGAGCAGAAGAAGAAGCCGAAGGTCGCGGTCCCGCTGCCGACACCGCCAGCCGCGCTCGGGCGCACGCTGTTCTGGTCGCGACGCACGGAACCGACCGAGGCCGTGGCCGAGTGGCTCGTGCGGCCAGCACTGCGTGATGTGCTGCTCGATCCGGGGCGCGGTTTGTTCGGCGCGCCGCTCGCGGGGCCGAGCTGGGTGCTCGACGTGGCGCTGCCGTCGGTGCCGACGAAGTCGGGGGTGCCGCTCTGCTGGCCGCGCCACGGTCAGCCCGGCATCACCGGCCAGGCGGTGGTCGCCGAGCTCGGGCCCCGCGCGGCCGCAGCGCTCGCGGCGGCGGACAAGCAGCCGGCCGACGTGGTGGGCATGCCACTGAGCCTGCACTTCTCGCGGACCATGACTGCCGCAGCACTGGGCTCGGTGGGCTGTCGCGTCTTCGTGGGCAATCTTGCGGTGCAGGGCGTGCTCGTCGTCTACGAAGACGACAGCAAGGATGGCGACAGCGCGGCCGGGTGCGTCGCGTTCGTGCCGTTGCTATCGATGCCATCGGGCAGCAGGGTCGAAATCCAGTGGACCTTGCCCGACGGCGTGCTCGACAAGAAGGAGACGTTCGCGCCGGTCGAGTTCCTGGTGCAGTGAAGACGGCAGGGACTTGCCGAGCGGGGCGCTTCAGAATGCGACCCGGCGCACCTCGCTCCACAGGTCGATGTGGCCCTTGCCTGTCAGCTCGTGCAGGGAAGCACGGGTGCCGAGCCGCGCCGCGATGGCCCGCGCCCCGTCGATCGGCAGCGCGTCGTCCAGGCTGCCGTGAGCGATGACCACAGGACAGTTCACGTGCGGCAGTGCCGCCGTGAGATCGTAGACATCACCGGGCAGGAAGCGACCCAACCCGCCGTGGCGCATGATGCGGATCTGTTCGCCGACCGCCAGGAGGACGAGGCGGCGCGGCGACTCACCAGCGTTGGCGACGGCGGCGGCGAGTTGCACCGCCAGGATCGAGCCCAGCGAATAGCCCCAGATCTCGGTCCGTTCCGCCGTGGCGCCGAGGCTCTGCAGATGTCGCCACTGCCGCAGCAGGTCCGCCGCCAGTGCGGCCGGGTTCGGGGTGCCGTCCGAGGCGTCGAAGCCGCGGTAGGCCCAGAACGCCATGCCGACGTCGGCCTCACCGCGCAGATCGTCCAGCACCGAACGAAAGCCCTCGAGCAAGGTCTCGGAGTTGCCCGGTACGAACAGGATCCAGCGCGCGCTCGGGTCCTTGGGTGGTCGCACGAGGCCGACCAGGGTCACGTCGGGGGCGACGACGAGCCGGTCGATGCGCCAGCCGTTGGTGGCGAGGGCTGCGACCTGTGAATCCGTCTTGCGGCCGATCCAGTAGGCGAAGCGGTGCAGTTTGCCGGCGACGAACCACACGCACGGGACCGCGGTGAGTGTACAGAGAACGATCAGGGTGCGGGTGTTCACGCGCGGCGAGTGTAGGAAGACCGGCCAGCGCGCAGGAGGCCGCGCACCGGCTTTGCAGAAGAGGGGGCACGGACACCAGCAGGTGCCCTAGGCTGTAGTGCGTCTGGCGGGCATGGGGCCGAGACCGTATCAAGGCCCGCTCCCGCTTCCTCCGATTCGTCCCTTCCATGGCGCCACCGCTCGCTGCCGTCTTCGTCGGCTCGGACACGCTCCTCCTGCAGTGCCTCGAGTCGTTCCTCGAAGCCGGCCACCGGGTCGTGGCAGTCGCGACGGACACCGACAAGGTGCGTCGGTTCTGCGCCGAGCGCGGCCTGCGTTGCCTCGATGCCGCCCCGGACCTTGCCACCGCACTCAGCGGCGAGACGGTCGACCACCTGTTCGCCATCACGTGGCTGCGACTCCTGCCCGAAAGCACGCTGCGGCTCGCGCGGCGGTCGACGATCAACTTCCACGACGGTCCGCTGCCGCGCTACGCCGGTCTCAACTCGACCTGCTGGGCGCTCCTGCACGGGGAACGTGAGCACGCCGTCACCTGGCACATCGTCGAGCCGCAGGCCGACACCGGGGCGATCCTGCTCCAGCGCTCCTTCGTCATCGAGGCCGATGACACGGCGTTCACGCTGAATGCACGTTGTTTCCAGGCGGGCCAGGAGAGCTTCACCGAACTGATCGCGCAGCTCGCGGCGGGCACCGTGCAGCAGAGCACCCAGGACCTGACGCAGCGCAGTTACTTCAGCCGCACGGCGCGACCCGAGGCGCTCGCGGTGCTCGACTTCGCGCAGTCCGCCGACGACATCGGGCGGCTCGTACGCGCCTTCGACCACGGTGGCTATCGTAACCCGATCGCGATCGCCAAGGTGCGGTGTCCGCACGGCGTGCTCGTGCCGAGCGGGATCGAGCGCGTGGCTGGCCAGGGCCTGCTGCCCGGCACCGTGACGGCGATCGGCGACGACTTCGTGCAGGTGGCCTGCGCGGATGCCGACGTGCGGTTGCTGCGGCCACGCTGTCTGCGGCATGCGGTGCTCGATGCCGGGGCTCTCGCTGCATACGGCGTCGTCGTGGGCGCGCGTCTGCCGGTGCTCGACGGCTCGACGCGGGACCTGCTCACGGCGCTCGGCAAGGCGGCGGCACCCGCGGACGACGCCTGGGTCGAGACGTTGCGCGCGCTGCAACCTCTGGCCGTGCCCGAAGGGGTGCCCCCGGGCGTCACCGCCGACCCGGAGGAACTGACCATCGAGCTGCAGGGTGCGGCGGCACCGGACGCCGTGACCACGGCGGCGCTGTGCGCCTGCTTCCTCGCACGGTGTACGGCGACGGCGCAGTTTGCGCTCGGCTTGCGCAGCGACACCGCCGCGGCACTCGTCGACGGAGTACCGGACCTCGCCGTTCTGCACCCGCCCGTGGTTTTCCAGTTCGATCTGCAGGCCCCGTTCGCGACCGCTCTTGCCACGGCGACCGCGAGCCTCCGCACCGCCATGGCGCGCGGGCCGCTGCTGCGCGAGCTGCTCGTGCGCCGCGCCGACGTGCTGTCGCCGACGACCCAGCTCGAACCGCCCGTGCGGTTGTGTGTGGGGGTGGCGCCAATCGTTGTGGCGCCGGGTTCCCTGACTTTCGCCTTGGCGG
>JAYUCN010000676.1:0-3715 GCA_043740335.1 Planctomycetota bacterium | reverse complement strand
CGTTTCCAGCTGAAGACTGTACGATCCTGCTGCGGTTCTTGCGCGAGTTCGTGTTGACGGTCCACATGCGAAAGGAAGCCGAGCTGGTATGCCCCTCTGTTGCCATGCGGGGCGACAAGCACGCCGCCGCCGTGGTCGGCGAATTGCTTCGCATGCACGATGAGGTTACCGATCTCTCGCACGCACTCGTGCTCTTCTGGGAACCTTCGGACGAACTCTCCCCCGCCGAGCGCACTGGGTTTGCGGACACTGCCGCGACGCTGGCGACGCTCATCCTCCGCATGCAGGCGATCGAGGAACAAGAGCTGTTCCCTGCCTGTGATGCGTCCGTGCCGGCCGACGACCAGATCGACTGGCTCCCCGCCATTGCGAGATTGGAAGCCGAACGGGGGTCGCGCACGCGATGGGCCGGGCGAGTCGCCGCCCTCGCCAGGAAGTGGTGCGCCTAGAGTTCGCGCAGGTTCGCTGCTTGTGCGCCGCAGGCCAGTGCGCAGAATGACAGCGCTGGAGAACTCTGCGACGCGGCGCGGGCCGGTCAGCCGTCCAGGGTTCGAGGCGCCCATCCCGATGATCCTCTCCCTCTCACGTCCGCTCGTCTTTCTCGACTTCGAAACCACGGGGCTCGACACACAGCGGGACCGCATCGTCGAGCTGGCGTTCGTGCGGTTGATGCCGGACGGCTCGCGCGAGTCGCTCGTGCGTCCGGTCAACCCCGGTATCGCCGCGATGAGCAAGGGGGCCACCAGGGTGACCGGCATCCACACGAACGACGCCTGTGGGCTGTTCGGCGACGGCGGCAAGAGGCCTGCGCAACCGCTGCGCAAGATCGGCCCCGAGCTCGTCGACTTCCTCGCCGACAGCGACCTCGCTGGCTTCAACCAAATTGCCTACGACATTCCGCTCTGGCTCGCCGAGTGCCAACGCCACGGCATCTCGTTCGAGCTGAAGAGCCGGCGCCAGGTCGACGTAAGGGTGCTGTTCAACGTCTGCGAAACGGGCTGGGATCGGTTCCTCATGGGCCCGCGCAACCTCAGCGCGGCGGTCCGGCACTATTGCGGTCGTGAACTAGAAGGAGCGCACTCGGCCGAGGCCGACACCCATGCCACCGTCGACGTTCTGTTGGCCCAGCTGCAGCGCCATCAGGAGTTGCCGCGCGACGTAGCGGGACTCGGCGAGTTCTGCGCGCGCAACAGCGAGAGGAACCGCGATGACGAGCCGGCAGCCACGAAGGAGGGGGGTGCCACCGCATGACGTATCGCACTCGGCTGAGGTATCGCTTCGGCGACATCGACGACGCCGGCATCGCGTACTACCCGAAGTTGCTCCACTACTTTCACTGTGCGTTCGAGGATTGGTGGAGCGACGCGCTGCAGCGCCCCTACGCGCTGCTGATGCATGAAGACAAGCTCGGACTGCCAGCGGTGAAGCTCGAGGCCGAGTTCTTCGCGCCCGTTCGCTACGGCGATGAACCGTACGTGCACATCGGCGTGCTGCGGCTCGGCACGTCGTCGGTCGAGTTGGGGTTCTGGATGACGCGCGACGATGAAGCAACGCCCCTGTGCCGTGCGCGCGTGCTGACGGCGGCGGTGGACATGGGCACGATGCAGAAGCGCGCGCTGCCCGACATCTGGCGCGTGCGCTTCCGGGAGTTCGCGCTGCGCGAAGAGGACTTCCCTCGTGGTCGGTGAGGTAGCCGCGCCAAGACTGCTGTCGCAGCAGCGACTGAGCGCGGTGCGACTACAGCCGAAACTCACGCGGGAAGAACCCACTCGGCGGCACTGATTGCACGCCGAAAACCGTTGCCACGTTCTCGAACGCCAAGGCCTGCGCAGGCACCCCATCCGCAAACACCCTGCCGGCGTGCAACAACACAACGCGGTCACAGTGCGGCGCCAGCAGGTTGAGATCGTGTGAAGCGACCAGGATGCCGCGGCCAGCAGCCGCCAGCCTGTGCAACAGCGTAACCAGCTGGAGCGCGTGCTCGAGGTCGAGATTACTCGTCGGTTCGTCGAGTAACAGCAGGGGCGCTTCGGTCGCCAGCGCGCGCGCCACGGCGATGCGACGCTGCTCACCACCGGAGAGAGTCGTGACAGGCCGATCCGCGAACTGCGTAGCGTCGACGGCAGCGAGCGCCCGCTCGATGGCCGCGAGGTCGTCGGATTGCAGGGCCTTGCTGCGTTGCCGGTGCGGATGGCGCCCCATCGTCACGAGCTCGCGCCCCGTGAACTCGAAGGGACTCTCCGCGTCCTGTGGCACAAAGGCCAGTTCGCGGGCGCGCGCCAGCGGGAACCACGCACCGAGCGCGCGTCCGTGCAGGTCCACCTGCCCGCCATCGGGACGCAAGGCACCGAGCAACAGTCGCAGCAGGGTGCTCTTGCCCGCTCCGTTCCGTCCCGCCAACAGCACGAGTTGCCCTGGTCGCAATTCGAACGAAACCCCATCGAGCACCGGGCGGTCGCCCAATCGCACCCGCAGGTCACGCGCGCAGAGTGCGTTCACAACGCCTCGCCGCGACGGTGGCGCGCCAGCAGGAACAGGAAGTACGGCGCGCCCAAGATCGCCGTCACGACGCCGAGCCGCAGGTTGGCGCCAGGCGGCGCCAGGCGGCACAACAGGTCGCTGGCGACGAGCAACAGGGCCCCGAGCAGCGCCGACGCGGGCAACAGGATCCGATGGGTCGGCCCGACGAGAAGCCGCGCGAGGTGCGGCACGACGAGCCCGACGAATGCGATGCCGCCCGTATTGGCCACGGTCGTCGCCGTGAGGCCGCACGCGAACCAGAGCAACACCCGCCGCGTGCGCTGCGCATCGACGCCAAGGCTGTGCGCACTGTCGTCGTGCAGTGTGAGCAGATCGAGATCGCGCGCGCGCGGCCGGACCAGCGCCCCGAATAGCACGAACCCTCCGGCAGTGATCAGCACGTGGTGCCAGGTGCGCGCTTCGAGCCCACCCATGAGCCAGAACAGGACGCGCGAACTGGCCGCGTAGTTGTCGAAACGGAACGTGACGGCGAACGCGGTGAGGGCGCCGACCAGCGTGTTCAGCGCCGCCCCGGCCAGCAGTAGTCCGGCAACCGAAAAACGCCCGTAGGAGCCCGCAAGCGCGAACACCAGTGTCGTGACCACGGTGGCGCCGGCCAGCGACGCCAACGGCACCGCCACGATGACGCTGCCCTCGAATCCCAGTACGAGCGCGAGTGCACCACCGAAGGCGGCGCCGGCCGCCGTTCCCACCAGATCCGGTGACGCGAGCGGGTTGCGGAACGTCGACTGCATGACGGCACCGGCCACGGCGATCGCGGCACCGCCGAACCCAGCCACCAGGAGCCGCGGCAGGCGGATCTGCGTCAGTACGAAGCGGTCGATGGAGTCCGTGCCCGGGGCGTTGCCGAACGGATCGAGCAGGCAGCCGAGCAAGGCGCTGAACCCGGGCCCCTCGCCCAGGTACGCAAGTCCGACGCCGAGCAACAGCACGGCGAAGAACAGCAGCGACCGCCCTGGGCGACCGCTCATGGGCGTCCCCAGGCTCGCAGCGTCTCCTGCACTCTCGCCGCCGCACCGACGAGGTGGTGCGAGGTCGCGCCGAGCAGTGCACTGGACACGAAGACGACCCGGTCCCGCTGCACGCACGGCAGGAGCCGCAGCCCCGGATGTTCGTGCAGCCATCGGCGTTCCTCGCCCTCTGCGCCGGGCACGGTGGCAAGCACGAGTGCATC
>JAYUCN010000675.1:0-3716 GCA_043740335.1 Planctomycetota bacterium | reverse complement strand
GCGGCCGTGCTCCCCGAGTACGCCGCGCTCTTGGCCGCATGGCCGGCCGTGGCCGAGTCGTTCCGGGGTGACGAGCAGGTGTCTGGTACCGGCGACCGCATCGTCCGCACGGCACTCGTGCGCACGTCGTTGTCGGGTACGAAGGTGCCGCGTGTGGCGCTGCCCCGCTTCGCCGACGACGGCGACCTGCTGAACTGGCTGCGCTCGGAGAACCTCCCCGGCCGCTTCCCCTTCACCGCAGGCGTCTTTCCGTTGAAGCGCGAGGGTGAGGACCCGGCCCGGATGTTCGCCGGCGAAGGTGGCCCCGAACGCACGAACCGCCGTTTCCACTACTTGTCGTTCGGCCAGCCCTACAAGCGCCTGTCGACCGCGTTCGACAGCGTGACGCTCTACGGCGAAGATCCGGCGCCGCGGCCCGACATCCTCGGCAAGGTCGGCAACGCCGGCGTGTCGATCTGCACGCTCGACGACGCCAAGCGGCTCTACTCGGGCCTGGATCTCTGCGATCCCGTCACCTCGGTGTCGATGACCATCAACGGCCCGGCCCCGATGCTGCTCGCGTTCTTCCTGAACGCGGCGATCGACCAGCAGTGCGAGCGGTGGCTCCAGCAGAACGGCCAGCTCGAGGTTGCCGACAAGAAGATCGACGACCTCTGGCGGCAGCGAGGCGTGGGCCGGCCCCGCTACCGCGGCGACCTGCCCCAGGGCCACAACGGGCTCGGCACCGTGCTGCTCGGCGCCACCGGCGACCAGTTCGTACCGAAGGACGTCTACGAGCGAATCCGGACCGAGACGTTCGCCACCGTGCGCGGCACGGTGCAGGCCGACATCCTGAAGGAAGATCAGGCGCAGAACACCTGCATTTTCAGCACCGAGTTCGCCCTGCGCATGATGGGCGACGTGCAGGAGTTCTTCACGCACAACCGCGTGCGCAACTTCTATTCGGTGTCGATCTCGGGCTACCACATCGCCGAAGCCGGCGCCAACCCGATCACGCAGCTCGCGTTCACGCTCGCCAACGGCTTCACCTACGTCGAGTACTACCTGAGCCGCGGCCTGCACATCGACGAGTTCGCTGGCAACCTGAGCTTCTTCTTCAGCAACGGCGTCGACCCCGAGTACGCGGTGATCGGCCGCGTCGCGCGGCGCATCTGGGCCAAGGCGATCAAACATCGCTACGGCGGCAGCGAGCGCAGCCAGATGCTGAAGTACCACATCCAGACGTCAGGCCGTTCGCTGCACGCGCAGGAGATCGACTTCAACGACATCCGCACGACGCTGCAGGCGCTCTACGCGATCTACGACAACTGCAACTCGCTGCACACGAACGCCTACGACGAGGCGATCACGACTCCGACCGAGCAATCGGTGCGCCGCGCGATGGCGATCCAGCTCATCATCAACAAGGAACTGGGGCTGGCGAAAAGCGAGAACCCGCTGCAAGGCAGCTTCGCCGTCGACGAACTCACGGACCTCGTCGAAGAGGCCGTCTACGCCGAGTTTCTGCGCCTGTCGGAACGGGGCGGCGTGCTGGGCGCGATGGAGACGATGTACCAGCGCGGCAAGATCCAGGACGAGTCCATGCACTACGAGTCGCTGAAGTCGAGCGGCGAGATGCCGATCGTCGGCGTCAACACCTTCCTCGGCCGCGATGGTTCACCGATCCAGGTCGTGCGCGAGGTCATGCGCAGCACGGATGCCGAGAAGCAGGCCCAGATCGAGAGCCTGCAGCAATTCCAGCGCGCCGCGGGCGAGGCCGCGACGATCGCACTGGCGAAGCTGCAACAGCAGGCCCTGGGCGGCGGCAACGTCTTCGCGAGTCTCATGGAGGCGGCGAAGGTGTGCTCGCTAGGTCAGATGTCGGGCGCCCTGTATCGCGTCGGTGGTCAGTACCGCCGCAACATGTGAGAGGTTGTGATCCGTTCGGGTCACAGCCTCTCAGTCACTCCGTCTCTCAGTCACTCCGTTCGCGGCCAGTGCTGAACGCACGGAGTTGCGGCCACCGCGGCTGGCCGCCGGAGATCGTTCCCTACTGCCAGCCCTGGAGACGCTTGCCGAGTTCGTCGATCTTGGAGCCGAGGCAATCGCGAACCTGGTCGCGGGCCCGCATGTAGTGGCTGCGTAGCGTCGCTTCCTTGATGCCGTCCATGCGCTCGGAGATCTCCGCAAACGAAAGATCCTGCTGGCGCCGCATGATGTAGACCTCGCGCATCTGCTTGCTCAACTTCGCGACGCACTCGCGCTCCGTTCGCTCCAGCTCGCGGAAGCGCACGATCTGGGTCGGTGTCTCGCCCGTCGCTGGTGCTGCTTCGGTCGCCGACGGCGGCCGGGTGTCGCTGTCGCCAGCATCCCCGTCGCCCCGCCCGAGCAGACCGAGCTGGCGATCGCGATTGAACTTGCGCCACAGATCGCGCCAGAGGTTGCCGCCCAGGGTCTGGACCCACTTCCAGAAGGAGTCCTTGCCGCGGTGCTCGAACGTCTCGATCGACGTCAGGATCTTCAGCATCACGTCGCTGACGAAGTCGTTGAACTCGATGCCCTGCGGAAAGGAGCTGCTGCCGAACCTGGTGCGCAGGTAGTGGACGATCTTGGCCGAGAGGTCGCTCCAGGCACGTGTTGCTTGACCGTGCACGACCTCGCGCACGAGGAACTCGGTGCCGCCGATCGCCGCTGGGTCGGGCGACGCCGGCGTCTTCTTCGGGTCGGATTCCGGTTCAGTTGGCTTCATGATGCAGAAGACGTGGAGAAGGCTACATCATGCCAGACCCGGGCGCGCGAGACTGGCCAGGATCGTTGGTTTCGCCGCATGGAAGGTTGCCGCCGGCGGGGCGATGCGGCTGGACACGCCGTGCCACCGCCGCGAACTCACGCTGAATCACCCGAGCGCGCCTTCAGGCTCTTCTGCAGCAGCTGGTCCAACTCGACCTCGTACTGCCGCCCCTCGGTCACCTCCTGGAAGGCCTGCACGTAGAGCTTCCACAGGGCCGAGCCCGCCGCCGCACTGACGAGCAAGCCGAACTTGGCCTCCCGCCCGGCCGCCTCGACGAGCCGCGCCGGATCGAGACGCTCGCGCACGGCTCTGCGCACCTGCTGGGAACCCTTGAGCAGCCCTTCCACGATCGCGATGACGTCGTCGTAGAAGCGGGCCAGGAAGTACGCCGACGGATCGGCAGCGGGCGCATTCGCCGACCAGCCGAGCACGAGTTCGCGGACCTCGACCGCGGTGCGGATGCTCGGCCGGCCAGCACCCGTGCTCGTGGCGCCGAGTTCGAGGTGCTTGCCGAGCGCGCGCCGGAGGTCGAGCGTGCGCTCGATCCACTGCGTGGTCGTCTCGACGAACCGCGCCAGCTTGCCGGCGAAGGTCTGGATGTCCTCGGGGGTCTGGAAGTCGCCCGGGCCGAGCAGCGTGCGCGACAATTGCGCCAGCGAACGGTGGGCGGCAGTGACCAACTTCGCCCGCAGACCGTCCTCGTCGTCGGTGCCTGCACCACCGGGTCGCACGACCCGCAGGACTTCCACGAGGCGCGCTTGCAGGGCACTCGTGCCGATCGTCTCGCGCGCCTTGCGCAGCACCTGGCGCAGGGCCTCGAGCTGCTGCGGTGCTGGCACCTGCAGGCTGCGGGCGAATTCGGCCTGCAGCTGCTCGAACAGCGTCGCGGTGCTGAGTGTCTGCATGACCGCCGTGCCGTCGAGCCGCGCCTCGTTGGCCTGGAAGG
>JAYUCN010000674.1:0-3723 GCA_043740335.1 Planctomycetota bacterium | reverse complement strand
GTGGCTCGAGCAGAACTTCAGCGTGCGCCACAATCCCGGGCCGCGCCAGGAACGGCCCAATCGGCACCACTACTACCTCTACGGGCTCGAACGCGCCTGTGAACTCAATCAGATAGCGCTGATCGGCGAGCGCGATTGGTACTTCGAAGGTGCGGTGCGACTGCTCGGCACGCAGCACGAGGACGGCAATTGGGGCGATTGGGTGGACACCGCGTTCGGGTTGCTGTTCCTGAAGAAGACGGCGCTGCCGGCGATCACGGGCAGATGACAATGGCGTGGGCAAGGTGCTGTTTGACGGTGGCACTGCTGTTGCCGGCGTGCGCTGAACGGCCATCGGCACGCGCCGCAGCACCGCCCGTCGTTCTGGGGCTTGCGCAGCCGGGATTGGCGGCGCGCACGCGCGGCCTGGTCCTGCTCGGCGAGTTGGGTTGCGTGGCCTGCCACGCGGAGGGGGCGGCAGCATCAGCGGCTGAGATGCCTCGTGGCCCCGACCTCGCGACGCTCGGCAACCGCGTGCACGCCGACTACGTGGCCCGCTTCCTGGCCGATCCACTGGCGGTGGCCCCGGGCACGACGATGCCCGACCTGCTGCGCGATCGCTCTGACCGCGAGCGGTTGCAGGCCGCGGACGCGCTGTCGCACTACCTGCGTTCGTTCGCGGCGCCAACCGCGGTCGCCGAGGCGCCCGACAACAAGGCGGCGACGCGCGGGCGGCAGCTGTTTCACGAGATCGGCTGCGTGGCGTGCCATGCGCCGCGCGATGCTGCGGGCGACGAAGTGCCGACGCCCGGCTCGGTGCCGCTCGGGCGCCTGGCTGCGAAGTACCCGTTGCAAGGCCTGCGCACGTTCCTGCTCGCCCCGCATGTCGTGCGCCCGGCGGCGCGCATGCCGGATTTCCACCTCGCACCGGGTGAAGCGCACGACCTCGCCAACTACCTGCTCGTGGACGCGCTTCCGAACGCCACTGCTGCGCCGTTCGCGCCGGCCGCCGTCGCCACCGAGCAGGTCGCGGTGGGGCGCGTGTTGTTCGCCGAGCGAGGCTGCGTGCATTGCCATGCGTTGGCGGATCCCGGGCGCGCGCCCACGGCCCGCCCGAAGGCGCTGCGCGAACTCGATCCGGCCCGCGGCTGCCTGTCCGGCGTCGCCGGGCCGTGGCCGTTCTATGCGCTGACAGGGGACCAACGTAGCGACCTCACGACGGCGATGGCCGCTCCGGCTCAGCCGCTCGACGACGAGCAGCGCATCCTGGAGCGGCTGGCGTCGCGCAACTGCACGGCATGCCACGCGCGCGGCGGGTTCGGTGGCGTCGCGAAGGAACGGAACATGTTCTTCGTCAGCAGCGACCCGAGCATCGGCCAGGAGAGTCGGCTGCCGCCGACCTTGACCGGAGTGGGCAGCAAGCTGCAGCGCGCCTGGCTTGTGGATGCGATCGCGCATGGCCAGTCGGCCCGCCCGTACCTGCGCACGCGCATGCCGGGCTTCGGTACGGCCTTCGCCGCGGAACTCGCCGACCTGCTGGCGCGCACCGACGTGCTGCCGCAGCTCGACATCGCGCAGTTGCCGGAGGACGACAAGCAGGCGCGCGCCGTCACCGACCTCGGCCGCGAACTGGTCTCTGACAAGGGCATGAACTGCATCACCTGCCACACCTTCGCCGGCGAACGCATTGGCACGATGGGGGCGATCGACCTCGTCGAGTCGACCGCGCAGCGGCTGCGGCCGCAGTGGTTCGCGCACTACCTGCGCGCGCCGTTCCGTTTCAACCCCGGCACGCTGATGCCACAGTTCTTCCCCGACGGCAAAACAGTGCGGCCCGAACTCGGCGGCGGCGACGCGGTGCTCCAGATCGAGGCGATCTGGCACTACCTCGCGGAAGGCCGCAACGTCGGCAAGCCGAGCGGCATGCGTCGCCCGCCGATCGAGGTCATGGTCGGCGACGAAGCAGTGATGCTGCGGCGCAGCGTGCAGAACACGGGCAAGCGCGGCATCAGCGTCGGCTATCCGCGCGGCGTCAACCTGACGTTCGACGCCGAACGCCTTGCTCTGAACCAGCTCTGGTGGGGCAAATTCGTCGATGCGTCAGGCGTGTGGACCGGGCAGGGCAGCGGCGAAGCGCGAATCCTCGGCAGGGAACGGGTCGCGCTGCCGAACGGGCCCGCGTTCGTCGTGTTGCCGGATGCCTCTGCCCCGTGGCCCGAAGCGTCGCGCCGCGAGCTCGGCCAGCGCTTCCTCGGCTACGACGTCGACGCCGTGCAGCGGCCCACGTTCCGCTACGTTTGCGAGGGCGTGACGATCCTCGATGCACCGCGCGACCTGCCGATCGCCGGCGCGCCCACCGAGGGCAAGCCGATGCTGCACCGCACGCTGCAGTTCGCGAGCGAGGTCGACAAGACCCTGTGCTTCCGGGCCGCGCGCGATGCCCGCCTCGAGGACCTCGGCGAGGGCGTTGTACAGGTCGGGCCATCGCTGCGATTGCGGCTGCCGCCGTCGTCGTTCCGCATCCGGACCGTCGGCGAGGCACGCGAACTGCTCGTCGCGATCGTGATCGAGCGCGGCCGGGCCGAACTGGTCATCGACTACACGTGGCAGGAGGCCGGCAAGTGAACTTGCTGCCACCGCCCCTGATATTCTTGGCGCTCGCCGCGGCGTGCCCGGCGCAGGAACTCGGCGATGCGTGGGGCACCGGCCGTGCCGAAGCCGAGTACTACCGCATCGTCGAGTTGCCCTTGCCGCGCGAGCTCGCGCTCGAAGCCGGCAGCTTCTGCATGCTGCCCGATGGGCGGCTCGCGGTCGGCACGCGCCGCGGCGAGATCCTGCTGGTGTCGGGCGCGTTCGACGAACGGCCCGAGCTGCGTGTGCAGCAGTTCGCGAGCGGCCTCGACGAAGTGCTCGGCCTCGGTGTGCGCGACGGCGCCTTCTATGCGACGCAGCAGACCGAGTTGACGCGCATCACCGACCGCGATGGCGACGGCCGCGCCGATCGGTTCGAGAACCTCAGCGACGTGTGGGGCTTTGCGAACTACCACGAGTTCGCGTGGGGCTCGCCGGTTGCTCCGGATGGCAGCGTCTACGTCGTGCTCGGCCTGTCGGAGTCCTACTACTATCGCGCACCGTTCCGCGGCTGGGCCTTCCAGATCACGCCCGACGGTCGCTCGATCCCGATCGCCAGCGGTATCCGCAGTGCCGGCGGCGTGGCGGAAAACGAGCATGGCGTGATGTTCTATGCCGAGAGCCAAGGTCCGTGGAACGGCTCGTGCTCGCTGAAGCACCTGAAGCCCGGCGGCTTCATGGGCCACCCGATCAGCTTCCCTGGCTACGACCTGCCGCTCGCGGCGAACATGGGCAAGCGGCCGCTCGAGCCGCACAGCTCGTCGCGGCTGCGCACCGAGTGCGAGCGCGTCGAACAGCTGGTACCGTACGCGGTGGTGTTCCCGTATCGCAAGATGGGCCAGTCGATCACGACCTTCCGGGTCGACCGCACCGAGGGGCGCTTCGGGCCGTTCGCGGGCCAGCTGTTCCTCGGCGACTACAGCCTCAGCATCGTCATGCGCGCGACGACCGAGCTCGTCGACGGGGTCTGGCAAGGTGCTTGCTATCCGTTCCGCGAAGGGCTCGGCAACGGCATCCTCGCGGTCGAGTTCTCGCCGCAGGGATACCTCGTGACCGGCGGCACCAACCGCGGCTGGCCCGTGCGCGGCAATCGCCAGTACGGGCTCGAACGGC
>JAYUCN010000673.1:0-9042 GCA_043740335.1 Planctomycetota bacterium | reverse complement strand
GCGCGAGCATCACCCCTACGCCTTTTGTTCGTGGCTGGCCGGCGCGGGGGTGCGCCCGGGCATCGTTTACGGCAAGTCCGACGACTATGGTATCGCCGTGGCCGAGAATCAGGTCCACGTTCACGATTTCCACGCGACGATTCTTCATCTGCTCGGATTCGATCACGAAAAGCTCACGTTCCGCCATGCCGGGCGCGATTTTCGTCTCACGGACGTGAGCGGCCGCGTCGTGCGCAGGCTCTTCGCGTGAAGCCTCACCGAATCGTGAAGTCGATCGTGTCGCTGAAGCTCAGGCCGCCGAGGCACGAGCCCGAGCCGAGGCTGGTGCCCTGGACCGAGTAGGTCTCACCGACGAGGCTCGTGTTCCCGGGGATCGCGATGACGAGCGTGGCACTGCCGAACAAGGGGATGATGGGCACGTCGAGCCGCAGGCCGAGCGAGCAGGTCGGGCACAGCGGGATCGCGGGCACGCTGGGGGCGCCGAACGCAAAACCCGGGAAGTCCGCGCCGAGGCCGGACAGCGTGAACTGCAGCGTGTTGCCGAGCGCCGTGCTGCCGCTGACGCCGATGCCGAGGCCGTTGCAGGCCATCGCGCGCTGGTTGGTCATCGGCCCCGGCGAGTGGCCATCGTAGATGATGGAGCGCAGGTAGGGCACGCTGTAGGAGCTGTCGAGGAACGTGAGCCCGAAGCGCGTGGGCAGGCCGCCGCTGCTGTAGGTCGAAACGAGTTGTGGATCGATCGAGAGGCCAGGCAGCGGCTGCGGCGCCTCGTGCATCAGAAGGGCGCCATTGGCGTAGGCGAGCGTCGCCACTGCGGCCGGGCCAGCGGCGGCGCCGGACGCGACGGCGAAGCGGATGCCGTCGCTCTCGGGGCGCACGTAGTAGCCGCCGAGTCCGAACTGCTGGGTGAGATCGGCGGTGGCGACAATGATGGGGGTCGTGCCGTTGTAGACCTTCGCCATCGCGTGGAACGAACCCTGGCGTTCGTAGGTCACGAGGTACAGCGTCTGCAACCCGGTGCTGTCCTTCGCCGGCGAGGAGACTCGCGGATAGAGGTCGATCCAAAGGCTGGTGTCGATGTACTGCCGGGTGCTCAGATAGCCGAGGGGCTGCACCATGCGGCCCACGACATCCCAGTCGTTCGCCGAGTACTTGTACACGTAGACGACGAACCAGGCCGGTGTGCTGACGATGCCGTAGCCGTTCGATTGCGAGACGGTGGCGCTGCTGTAGATCGCGTTTGGCTGGTCTTCGATCACGAGCTGGTATGAGGTCGGTTGTCCGCTGTTCCCCACCTGGCGGGCGTGGATGTTGGAGTCCGTGCCGCTCGTGACGTTGGTCCAGACCACGAGCCACTCGTGCGTGCCGGGGTCGGTGCCGGGGTCGCCGCCCACGTCCGGACCGTAGTTGTTGCCGAGAAAGCTCGGATCGCTGAGCTGGACTTCAGGGTAGGTCGTCATGGCCCCGCCAGCGTCGCGCCGGCGCGCGTAGATCATGACGCGACCACCCCACTGGGCGGGATCGGTGCGTTCCATGGCGACGAGGAAGCGATTGGTCAGCTTGAGGTTGGCGACGGATGGGTGGGTGTAGTTGAGAGTCGTGTAGTCCATTGCCGCAGCGGTGCTGCTCAACGCCACGCCGCTGTTGGTGACCATCATGCTCCACACATCGTGGTCGGTGGTACTGAACGGGGTCTCCCAGCAGACGAGATAGCGGTCGTTGCCAGCGTCGTAGGAGATGTCGTGACTGCTGATCGGACCGGGGCTCAGGGTCGACTGCGGAGTCACGAACGGATCGATGACCACCGGCCCTTCGCCGCGTTGGTCGGCGGCGACGTGGAAGTGCACCGAACCGCCGGTCCAGGTCGACTCGATGGCGACCTTGTCGTCGTCGCGCACGAGGCAGGCCGCGCTGTAGTCGACGGTACCGAACTCGTTGCCGAACTGGAGGCCGGGCTGCTCTTGGTGCTCGGCCAGTTCCGAATCGATGGCGAGTTCGAGATCGACATCGCCGGACAGGCGCGTGTCGATGACGAAGCTCTGCTCGACCCGGGTGAGACCGAGTTCGTAGACCTCGTGCAACGCGCCGCGGTCGAAGGTGACGCGATCACCAGTGCGCTCGGGCAGGGTGCTGGCAGCAAACGGCAGCTCGTGGCCGCCGATGTGCACCGACAGCACCCGGAACCGCATCGGGAAGTTGCGCGGCGCTTCGGCACCGAAGAACGGCACGAACAGAAACCCCTCGGTGCCGAAGGAGCCCTTCCAGGTGGTGCCGCGCACCCACAGCCGGCCATCGCCGGGCTCGTCGTAGAGCACGCGATCGATCGTCCAAGTCGGCAGGCGCTGGGCGAGTTCGTCGCCGAGCGGGCTCTCGGGCTGGGTCGTGGCGGGGACGGACTGGCCGACGGCACAGCCGAGCAGAGACAGGGTGCAACAGAGGCTTCGAGCGTTCATGGCGTGGAGGGTGGGAGGTGGGCTGGTTCCCCGTCTGGGGCCCCATGCCCCTGTGCCAATGCAGCGTCTCGACCCTTGTGACGCGGAAAACCTGGAGGAAGGGCGACCGGACGCGAGCGACAACCCAGCGACCGCCCACCGGGTCGGTCGCGGGCGTGGACGAGGATCTTCGCTGGCCGATCGACCTCGCGGTTCCCTCCGACCACCTTCGCCCGTCGAACTTGCGACTCGCTCAGATCGTCGGTAGCGTGCCGCGCAAGGCATGCAGGAGGTGCGCCATGTCACGAGTCACCAGGTTTGTGTGGTTTGCTCTTGTCGCTCTGATCTTCGGTGAGTTGGCGCTTGCCCAGTTCGGCCCCGGCAATGCCGACAAGTTCGAGCGGGCCACGAAGGTCGACGGCAAGGGCATGGTGCAGTGGGCCGAGCTCGTGCCTGCGAAGTGCCCTTCGTGCACTGGCACGGGCAAGACGAAGTGCACGACCTGCGCCGATTTCGAGGACCCTTCGCCGATCTGTCCCGACTGCAAACGCAACAAGGACCAACAAGCCGTGTGCCGCGCCTGCGCAGGTACGGGATCGGTGCCCGATCCGCTCGAGAAGGCGCTCTGTCCGACGTGCCTCGGCGCCGCCTTCCTGCTGTGCACGCTGTGCAATGGTGCTGGCAAGATCCAGGTGGACGAGGACAAGAAGTGGAGCGACTGTCCCGGCTGTCGCGGGCAGGGTGGGATCAAGTGCGGCGCATGCAACGGCGACCGGCTCGTCGCCCTCGCTGCGCTGAAGCCATCACTGCGGGATGCCGACGCGGCCAGCCTTGCCGATGCAATCGCTGCGACGGAACAATCACTGAAGAGCCTTGGCGCGTTCGTGCCGACTCCCGCCAACACGCGCAAGTCGGCCAAGGCACTCGTGAAGGCCCTGGAAAGCGCGCAACGATTCCACCCGGCGCTCAAGCGCGCGCCGAAAGTGCTCGAGGACTACATGGGCAAGATCTTCGCGGGAGAAGACTTCGAGGATCATGAGACGGATGAAGTGGCGGCGATGGACCTCGTGAAGGGCAATGCCGTGCACTACCTCACGCACCAGAAGCGCATGCTCGAGCTGGCTCTGAATCGCGCCAAGGCGAACGCCAGGCTCGCCGCCGAGAACAGGGCCAGGTGACCCGGTGCTTCGTCGGCGACGGGCTCCAGCGGGCTCTCGCTCGCGAGCGCCGGGGCTTTGCCACTGCGCCGGATGCCGCCGCACGCCTGCTGGCGATCGGGTGAGTCGGCCCGCGACGAATCCCTGGCCGTGGTCGAGCACGCCGCCTGGTCGCAAGGTCGCGGCGCTCCTGTTGAACCTGAGCGAGACCATCGTGAGGAACTGAGGCACTGCCATGACCTCGCCCGACCTGGTCCGACCTCTGACCCGGCGCGCATTCCGGCGGTTCTCGCTCGTCCTCTCATGAATAGTTCGGGCTGGTGATGGAGGGAAGAAGCCTGGCACGGCGCGTCAGTTGACCTGACGCGCGTGGCGCGTCGCACTCGTCAGAGCAGCGGGCCAAGGCCGGTGCTCAGGTTCGGTCAGTGTGCTCGCCCACCCCAGACCTTCTCGAGCAACAGAAAGCCCCGCGGATCGCACTGCTTCAACTCGGCACGCACGAATGGATAGAAGTCGTTCGTGCCGAAGAACGCCTCCGTGGCCTCGGCGAAGTACTCCTGGTCGTTCGTGAGTGCGTAGTGACGCTCCTGGCTGCCGTTGATGCGCAGCACTTTGTCGTACGCAGAGGACTGGACCGCGGCGTCGTAGCACGCGCGCACCTCCGGGTTGTCCTGCCCGAGGACCTGATGGTGGTAGCCATGCGCCAGTTCGTGCAACACCATCCACGGTTGGTCGCGGCACCACAGCAGGAAGTTCGTCGCGTTCGCGACCTCGACGCCGCCGGCGAGAAACTCGCGGTTCTCGTGCTCCTTCAGCCACTGCTTCGATGGGTGATAGAACATGCAGTGTTTCTCGTGCCGTGGATCTTCGTCGCCGACCCAGAGCGGAATCTCGCGCAGCTTCGCAAGTGCGGGTTCGGGCACGACGCGTTGGATGCGATAGACGTGATCGGTCAACAGCTCGAGCGTCGCGGCATGCAGGGGATTCTGGGTGAACGCCGCCTTCGTGCGCACATGGAAGCCATGGATGGTCTGTTCACTCCAGCCGGCGGGCAACGTGTCGGTGGTCGGAGCCGGATCCTGGTGTGACAACCGCGAGCCAGGGAGGACAGCGCACAGGATGGCCACAGTGGTGGAGCGGAGCATGGTGGTGGCTGGCAGGGAACGGCGGCTTCGAACGGGCCATGCTACCGGCCCACGGTTGCCGAGAAACCCCTGGGAGCAGTACCCAGCGCTCGCGCCCACTGCACCGCCGTGCTTGCAGTCTCGAGCATCAGGTCCGTTGAGCAGGCGATCGTCGAAATGGGCGTCTTCGGCGGCATGCGCGTCGAAGAAGTCGCGCACGCGCTCGATCTGGCGGAACGAAGCGGAGCCTTCGTCCATTGACCGCGGCGCGCTACCGTGTGCGCCGATGGCCGACGACTTGCTGGTGGTCGACAACCTCCGCTACGCCTACGGCGCGCGCATCGCCGTGCAGTCGGCGAGCCTGACGTGCCGGCGCGGCGAGATCCTCGGGCTGCTCGGTCCCAATGGCGCCGGCAAGACCACGCTGCTGTCGTGCATCGCTGGGCTGCTGGCAGACTTTGGCGGTTCGCTCACGTTCGCGGGCCGGCCATTCCGACCGGCCACCGATGCCGAGGCGCGTGCGCGGCTCGGCCTCGTGCCGCAGAACCTGGCGCTCTACGAAGATCTCACCGCGCTCGAGAACCTGCGGTTCTTCGCGCGCCTGCAGGGTGTTCCGCGTCCGCAGGTCGAGGCCGCGGTGCAACAGGCGCTCGAGCTCGCGGGCCTCGTCGATCGCGCGAACGATCGCGTCTCCACCTATTCGGGCGGCATGAAGCGGCGGCTCAATCTCGCGATCGGCGACCTGCACGCGCCCGAACTGCTGCTGCTCGACGAGCCGACGGCCGGTGTCGATCCGCAGTCGCGCAACCATCTGTTCGAGTGCCTGCAGGGACTGCGCGAGAAGGGTCGCACGCTCATCTACACCTCGCACTACATGGAGGAAGTGCAGCGCCTCTGCGACCGCGTCGCCGTGCTCAACGACGGTCGCATCGTCGCCCTCGGCACGGCCGCGGAGCTGGCGCAGCAGGCTGGCACACCGAAGGCCGATCTCGAGCAGGTCTTCCTCGCGTTGACCGGCCGTTCGCTGAGGGACGAAGCATGAAGCTCTGGTCAGCCGCCACGTGGATCGCTCGCAAGGACCTCGGCCTCTACTTCCGCGACCGCACTGGCATGATGCTCGGCATCCTGCTGCCGATCGCGCTCGTGACCGTGTTCGGCATGGTCATGAAGTTCGCGTTCGGCGGTGACTCCGGCATGCCCACGGTCGCGCTGTGGGTCGTCGACGAAGATGGCAGCGCCGGCAGCCGGAAGTTCGTCGAGGCACTGCGTGCGGTCAGCATGCTGAGCGTGCAACCCAAGCCGGGCGACGACGCGGTGACCGCGGCGGCCGCGCGCGCCAAGGTCGTGGATGGCGAAGAGCACCATGCGCTCATCATCGGCAAGGGCTATGGCGAAGCGCTGGCCGCTGGCCGCGAACCGCCGCTCGTGCTCGTGCGCGACCCCGGACGCAGCATGGAGTCGCGGCTCGTCGGCATCGGCCTCATGCAGGCGACCATGGCAGCGGCCGATGGCAAGAGCATGCCGTGGCTGCTCGGCTCTGTGATGCGACGCAGCGGCATGAGCGAGCAGGGCGTCGAACGCGTGCGCGCCGGCATGGACATGGTGCAGAACGTGATCGACCGCTTCGTCGTCGGCAGCGATCCCGAGCTGCGTGTGCCTTTGGCCGGTTCCGCGCCGGCCGCGAGCGACTTCGACATGGCGTCGTTGTTCACGGACATGGTGCCCGTGGTCAAGGAGGACGTGACGCCACCCGAACGGCCCAAGAACCTCGGCTACCAGCTCGCGCAGAGCGTGTCGGGCATGACCGTCATGATGCTCATGTTCGGCCTCATGGCCTGCAGCAGCACGCTGCTCCAGGAACGCGACCAGGGCACGCTGCGCCGTCTCATGGTCAGCCGCGCACCGCGACAAGCACTGCTGCTCGGCAAGTTCCTGTTCTGCTTCTGCGTCGGGCTCATGCAGCTCGTGATGCTGTTCGGCTACGGCGAACTCGTGTTCCGCGTCGGCACCTTCCGCGATCCGGTCACGCTGCTCGTGCTGTCGGCGACGTGGGCGGCCGCGGCGACGAGCTTCGGCATGCTGATCGCGGTCTGGGCGAAGACGCAGAAGCAGGCCGAAGGGCTGTCGACGATGTTGATCCTCGTCATGGCCGCGCTCGGTGGGTGCTGGTTCCCGATCCAGATCGCGGACCTGCCGTGGTGGGCGGAGGTCATCACGCACGCGACGCTGACGCACTGGGCGATGACGGGTTTCCAGGGCATGTTCTGGCACCAGAAGGCGATCACCGATCCCGTCATGCTGCGCGCGATCGCGGTGCAGTGGGGGTTCGTCGTGGTCGCGGCGGCGGTGGCGTGGCGGCTGTGGCAGCGGCGGTTCGTCGCGGGGTGATTTCGCATGCGCACGCTTCTCGCCCTCGTCGGCGCAGGCCAGATCATGCTGGCGATGACCAGCCTGTTCCTGCCGCGCATCCTGGGTTGGCGCTTTCACCCAGGGTTCGTGAGCGGCACGATCCTGCCGCGGCTCGGCTGACAGCGGGTCGTCGCGGCATGACGGACCGGAGAACGGATGGCGCGAATGGGGTCCCCGGGCGCGGATATAAAATGACCGCTGCCAGCAAAGCCACGATCCATGCGGCTTCCAGGGTTTCGACATGGCTTTGGATTGGTCTGACCTCAGCCTCGGCGCTCGTCGATGCCCGTGGTCGTGCTCGGCGGTGCGAAGACGTCGAGTACGATCGCCGTCTCGATGGCCTCGGCCGCGTGCGGTGCATGGCTCGGCAGGTGGATCACGTCGCCGGCGCCGAGCACACCGCTCTGCCGCTGCCACTGGTGTTCCATCCATGGTTCGTGCGTGGCACGATGCTGCTGCTGCTCGGCTGATGCGATGCACGCGCGTCGAGCAGGCGCAAGAACCACCAAGTTCACGATCCCGATGCGTTCCTTCGCCATCCTGGCCACGGCAATGTCGTTGCTGGCAGCCATGCAGGATCCCGTGCCAGATCTGCGTACCGCGCAGCGCCTCGTGCAGAGCAAAGACTTCCGGGCCGCCGCGCGCGCGCTCATCAAGCTCGTGGACGCGACCGACAGCGCCTCGGTGCGCACGCGGGCCGCGAGCATGCTCGCACTCGTCGCCGTGCAGCTCGTGCAGCGGCGCGACCTGCTGACCGGCGCCGATGCGTACGGGAGTCTGGTGGCCGTCGCGCGCCGTTCGGGGCGGCGGGACGAATCGCTGCAGAAGGCACTGAACAACCAGGGCTACTGCCTGAACGGACTCGGGCAAGCGAAGGCCGCGCTGCCGCTGTACGAGGAAGCGCTCCAGCTGGTGCGCGAACGCTACCTCGATGAGCATCCCGAGGTCGCGAAGGTGGCGATGAACGTGGCCGCGTGCCACTTCACGCTCGGCAACCTCGAGGCGGCGGAGTCGCTGATGGCGAAGTTCCACGTCGCCGGTCGCCAGCACGACTTGGCCGTCGCCAACCTGCACCTCGCCGCCGGCCGCCCCGCGCGCGCACTGCCGCTGTTCGAAGCCGGCGAGGCGACGCTCGGGCCGCGAGGGGCTGGCGTCGAGGGGTTCCTGGAAGTGCGCATCGCGCACGCGCAGTGCCTCATGGACCTCGCGCGCTTTGCCGAGGCGACGGACCTCCTCGTGCGCACGCGGGACGAGATCGAGCGCCGGAACGGGGACGCGTACGACCTCGTGCAGGTCGATGGCACGCTGGCGGTCTGCCTGCAACAGGCCGGGCAGAGCGAGAAGGCCATCCAGGCGGCCGACCGCGCGCTCGCACGGTTCCGCGAAGATGCCGCGGCCGTCGACTCGAACTGGCTCACGGCGCACAGTGCGCGCCTCGCGGCCATGGTCGATCTGGGCCGCTACCAGGATGCCGTGACCGCCGCCGAGCAACTCGTCGCCGCGACGCGCAGCTCGCTGCGCGACGACCATCCCGACACCGCTCGCGCCCTCGCGACGCTGGGCGCCTGCCTCGTGCAGAACGGCCAGGTGCGCGCCGGCATCGACCGGTATCGCGAGTCGTTGGCGATGCGCACGACGCTGCTCGGCGACGAGCATGCGGACGTCGCGCGCGGCCACGACGCCCTGGGCGCCGCCCTGCTCGTCGCGGGCGAGGCACCGGCGGCGCTGCGTCAGTTCGACACGGCTCTCGCGATGCGGCGGCGGCTGTTCGCGAGCGATCACCCCGATCTCGCTACGAGCTACAACAACCTCGGCAACGGCCTCACGGCGCTCGGCCGCCTCGACGAGGCCCTGCGCGCGCACGAGCAGGCGCTCGCGATCTTCCAGCGGTTGTTTCTTGGCGACCATCCCGACGTCGCG
>JAYUCN010000672.1:0-9064 GCA_043740335.1 Planctomycetota bacterium | reverse complement strand
AGGCCGACACGTCGCCTTCCTGGGTCTCGACGACCGGCAGCGCCGTCATCGAACCGCCGCCCTTCTCCTTGCTGAGCTTCGCGGCGCGTTCGAGCAGTCGGCTGTGCAGGTTGAAGACGTCACCCGGGAACGCTTCGCGACCCGGCGGCCGGCGCAGCAGCAGCATGACCTGGCGATACGCGAGCGCCTGCTTGTAGAGGTCGTCGTAGGCGATGACGACGTGGCGCCCTTCGTCGCGCAGCCGTTCGCCCATCGCCGCCCCGCCGTAGCACGACAGGAACTGCATCGAGGCCTCGGCCGACGCCGGCGCGCTGACGACGATGCAGTAGGGCATCGCCCCGGTCTTCTCGAGCCGGTCGACCACGGACTTGATGGTCGACTGCTTCTGGCCGACCGCGACGTAGATGCAGATGACTTGGTTGGGATTGTTCGGGTCGCCGCCGCCCGTCGACTTCTGGTTGATGAACGTGTCGATGATGAGCGCCGTCTTGCCGGTCTGGCGGTCGCCGATGATGAGCTCGCGCTGGCCGCGGCCGATCGGGATCATCGAGTCGATCGCCTTGATGCCCGTCTGGAGCGGTTCGCGCACCGGCTGGCGTTCGGGCACCGTCGGCGAACGGCCCTCGATCGGGCGCAGGTCGGCGGGCGTGACCTTGATCTCGCCCTTGCCATCGACGGCCTTGCCGAGCGCGTCGACGACGCGGCCACACATCTGGAGCCCGGTCGGCACCGAGATGATGCGCCCCGTGGTGCGGACCGTGTCGCCTTCCTTGACCTTGCGGTCGCTGCCGAGCAACACGGCGCCGACGTTGTCCTCTTCGAGGTTCAGGGCGAGGCCAGCGACGCCGTTGCCGAAGTCGAGCAGCTCGCTCATCATGCAGTCGTCGAGGCCGTGCACGCGGGCGACGCCGTCGCCGACCATGAGCACCGTGCCGACGCTGGACTTCTGCATCCGGCCTTGGAAGCCTTCGATCTCGGCCTTCAGGACGGTTGCGACTTCGGATGGTTTGAGATCCATGGGGATTCGAGCGCTGTCGGTATTCGAAAATAGGGGATCAGATCGAGGCCTGCAGCAGCTTCTGCTCCAGTTGCTGGAGCGCTGCCTGCATCGAGCCATCGTAGAGCACGTTGCCGACGCGGAGACGCACGCCACCGAGCAGGGCGGGGCGCAGTTCCTGGGTCAGCGTGACCTTCTTGCCGCTGAGTCGCGCCGCGAGTGCGGCCAGCGACTGCAGTTCGGCATCGCCGAGTGCGTAGGGAGTCTCGACCACGCCTTCGAGTTCGCCGCGCTGGGCCAGCAGCAGCGCGTGGTACTCGGAATGCAGATCGAACAGCACCTCGAGCCGGCGCCGGTGCCGTAGCACGCCGATGAGGTTCTTGACGAGCGCGTGGCGTCCGTTGCCGAGCTTGTCGAGTACGGCGATGCGTTCGGCCGCCTTGACGTCGGGACTCATGAGCAGGGCGCGCGCGCCGGGCGCCGAGACATCGCGGTGCAGCGCCTGCACGTCGGCGCCGACGAGGTCCGCTGCCCCGCTGGCCATCGCCAGGCGGAACAGCGCCGTCGCGTAGCGCTTGCTGAGCAGGGTCATGCCGTGCCCTTGCCGGGACCGCCTGCACTACCAGCCGTCGCCATGAAGTCGGTGACGAGCTTGCGATTCTGCTGGTCGTCGACCTTGTGCTGCAGCAGGCGCCCGGGTGCCGCGATCGTCAGGTTGACGACCTCGGCGCGGATCTCCTGCAGGGCCTGACGCTTCTCGGCGGCGATCGTGTCGCGCGCTTTCGCCAGCTCGGCCTTGGCGCGTTCATCGGCCATGCGGACCGCCTCGGCGGCCTGGCGTTCGGCGCGCGACATCGCGTCCTCGACCATGCGCCGGCTGTCGGCCTGCGCCTTCTCGAGTTCGGCCTTGGCTCTCGCCATCTGCGCCTCCGCCTCCTTGCGCGCCACCTCGGCCGCGGTGATCGCGTCTTCGACCTTCTTGTCGCGCAGCTCGAGCGCCGTGGTGATCGGTCCGTAGACGTACTTCCACATCACGAGGAGGCCGAGGCCGAAGGCGACGAACGTCCAGATCATCGCGCCCGGCGCGAACTCCAGCAGCGTGGCGAGGGTGCGCGGTTCGTCTTGCGGGATCGACATGGTGCTCAGAAGCTGCACACGAGCCTCCACGGAGAGAGGGACCTGGGGGGAGGATGACGGGACGACACGGCGCAACTACTTGGTGGCGAGCATGAGGCCGATGACGGCCGCAAACAGCGCGACACCTTCGACGAACGCCGCGAAGATCAGGGCGCTGCCCTTGATCGCGTCGGCCGCTTCGGGCTGGCGCGCGATGCCCTCACCGGCCGCACCGCCGATGAGGCCGATGCCGATGCCGGCGCCGACGCCCGCGAGCCCGGCGGCGAGACCGGCACCGATGCCGAGACCGGGGTTGCTGGCGACGAGCTTGAGGAGTTCTGGATCCTGGAAGAAAGCGAGCATGGGTTCTCCGTGACTAGCGTGGCAGTGAATGAGTAAGCGGTCGGTAGGCTTGACGGCCGATCGTCGATGGCGCAGGTTGTTGTGTTGTGGTCGGATTCGGCCGCGAGAAGGGGAACTGAGAGGTTTCCGAGCGAGAGCTCGGCAAGCTCCCAACGCGGGCTTGCCCGCAACCCAATGTGAGTCACCGGTGCCGAAATCGTGAACGGCGTTCACGACTCTCGGCACCAGAGGCTCAGTGAGCCTGGTGCATCGACTGGTAGACGAAGTTGATGCTCAGGAAGGTGAAGATGTAGGCCTGCAGCAGCGTGACGAAGGCCTCGATGATGTAGATGAAGATCGCCATGCCGAGGCACGGCAGCGCCGTCAGGTAGCTCGTGATCGCCCCGCCCTGCATCTTGGCGAACAGGAACACGAGGCCGATCGCCGCCGCGATGACGAGGTGGCCCGAGAGCATGTTCGCGAACAGACGGATGGTCAGGGCGAAGGGCTTGACCAGCAGGCTCACGAACTCGATGACGAACATCAGCGGGACGATCGCCACCGGCACGCCATGCGGCACGAGGCCCTTCCAGAAGCCGAGCACGCCGTTCCTCTTCATGCCGAGGACCAACATCATCATCAGCGTGATGATCGCGAAGGAAACCGTCACGTAGGGTGTGCCCGTCGCCGTGTAGATCGCGAGCGGGAGCTCGTGGCCCGCACTCGGGATCAGCCCGATCACGTTCTGGAACATGATGAAGAAGAACGTGAACAGGAACAGCGGCACGAAGGCGCGTCCGTCTTCCTTCCCCATCACCGAGTAGACCATCTCGTCGCGGATCCAGAGGCAGAAGCCTCGCATCACCCGCGTGAACCAGCTGGCGCGCCCGCTGCGGAAGCTGCCGAGCACGGGCACGAACACTGCGAGCATGAGTCCGAGACAGACCCACTGCCACGGCTGCACATTGTAGACCGTGAGGAGAGAGACCTTCTCCTTGTGGCCGTCCTTGACGATGCCGTTGCCGTCGTAGCGCGGCCCGATCCCGGGTTCGAAGATCGCGTAGGGAACGCTGTGCGAGAACTGGTGCTTGAAGATGTCGGCATTCGACATCTCCAGCGTGCGCAGGGCGGGGTGTTCGCCAGCATGCTGCGCGTGGTTCTCGGCCCCCGGACCCTGCGCAGTCGCCGCCGTCGGCACGGCCCCGTGCGCCTGCGCGCGCAACGCCGAAGCACCGACGCCGGTCAGCAGGCAGAACCAGGCGGTGATCAGGAGTCGCGAGACGAGCATGAGGAAGGGCGGATGCGGGTCGAAGCGATCAGGGATTGGGTTCCGTCCCCCGGGGGAGCCCGCCGGCCACCGGGCCGACAGTGGCTGACGAGGTGCCGGGCACCTGGTGGTCTTGGCAACGACGGCGAAGTTGGTTGTGCATCACCCGCGACAGGTAGCCCGCGGTCGCCAACTGGCTCACCAACGACACCGCTGCGAACGTGATGCAAAAGACAGCCACGCCCTCGAATTTCACGCCGCACTGGCGCAGCGTCACCATGCCGAGGATGAGCACGGCCAGCTTGGCACCGAACGCCGCGGCGAGCAGGCTCTGGAGCCGGCCGGCCACGAGCCGACCATCGCGCGCGAACGGCGCCACGGTGCGCGGATCGAGGAACCGACCGTGCAACCAGAGCGCGAGCATGGCGGCGAACAAGGACGCGACGATGCCGAGCGCGTAGAACGCGACGAGCTCCGGCGGCAGGCAGCCAAGCCCCCACACCGCCCCCGCCAGCACCGCGACGACGAGCGTGGCGAAGCCGAAACCCTTCCCCAACACCGGCGCCTCGATCGGCGCTGCGGCAGGGTCCGTTCGGGTCGAAGAGGTCGGCGGCATGCAAGGAGTCAGTTGGACGGCGGCCGGTTGCTGGGTGGCGGTGCACCATTCCTCGGCAACTTCCCGAATGGCCACAACTCGGGCGCCAGCACGCGGATCAGATGCAGGATGCCGCCGACGATGCCGCAACCGACGCACAACAACAGCAACCAGGGTCTGGTGCCAAGCTGTGCATCGAGCCACAGCCCGCCGTAGGCGAACAACCCGACCGAGACGGCCAGCGTCAGCCCGGCGCCCAGCGCGCTCGAACTGCCTTTGGAGGGTCGTGGAAGGTTGCTCATCCCCACCGCGTGAGAAGTGAGGTCGACGAGGGGCGCGGATGCTAGCCAGCCGCCGCGCGAGCGCGCAACGCCTCGCGCACATTTTCTGCAGGAAGTTCGATCCCTCCTTCCACTACCTCGCTGCACGGCCGGATGGCCCGGCCCGCGGCGAAGGAACTTCCGATGCAACTCATTCCGTTCATGGTCCTGCTGCCGCTCGTTTGCGCCGCAGCTTCCGCCCAACAGATCCTCGCGGTCTCGCCCGCCGACCGCCTCGGCCTCGAAGGCAGTTCGTTCACGCACTTCCCGATCGGCCGCGCCGACGCACGCATGCAGACCCTGCACAGTGACGTGCCCGGTGGCACGCTGCTGAGCGGCCATGCCTACCGCCGCGACGCGGCCGGCGTGCGCGGCCTCATCGCTGCGTTCAGCAGCGACCTCGAGGTGACCCTGTCGATGTCGCCGAAGTTGCCGACCCAGGCGTCGACGACGTTCGCCAACAACCAGGGCACCAGTCCGGTCGTCGTGCTGCCGCGCACCTTCGTGGCGTTCCCGGCGACCAATCGCCCGCTGCTCGATCCGGCGCCGACCTTCGAGCTGACCGTGCCGTACGCGGTGCCGTTCCTCGTGCCACCGCTGGGCGGCACCCTCTGCGTCGACGTGACGGTGTTCGGCAACACCTCCGTCGCCGGTACCAACCAGAACCTCAGCATCTACCTCGACGCGCACGAGAACTACACCAACGGTCAGGCCGAGCAGGCCGGCTTCCGCACGGGCACCGGGTGCCCTGCCCCAGGCCAGACCACGAACTCGTACGCGCAGATGACGTTCTGGCGCCAAGCCACCGGCACGCGCCTCGACGTGTCGCTCCGCAACGGCGTGCCCGACACGGGCAATGGCCTGTCGCGACCGTTCGTCACGCTCGGCACCTCCGTCAACGGCACGCCGTGGTACTCGCGACCGGACTGCCCGTTCTGGAGTTCGTCGGAGGTCTGGTTCCCGCTGCCCGGCACCATGAACGCGCAAGGCGACTACGACGGCAGTCTCTCGGTGCTCGGCCTGCTGCCGGCGGGTCACCGGCTCTGGTGCCAGGCGGGCTCGATCGATCTCAGCAACGGCAACCTCGCGTTCAGTGATGCGACGACGCTCATCACGCCGCCGGCCGGTCCGCTGCCGATCCCGACCAGCCGCATCATCAACAGCACCAACCACGCCTCGGCGACGGGCACCGTCTCCTATGCGGTGCCGGTCATGGGCTTCTTCTGACAGCGGTCGCGGCGCGGCGGGCCGCTGTCCCGCCGCCGGGCCGGCCCCCTACTTTTCGAGTTTGCGGCACTCGAGGATCGGCGAGTTCGGTCCCCAGGTCTCGATCGGGTTGGTTTTGTCCAACTTGCCGTTCGCGAAGCCGCGGTTGACGAGGTCCTGCCAACTGTAGGTGCGGACGATGCCACCGTTGAACAGCACGTTCACGGTGCCGTCGCTCAACGACCAGAGGCCCTCGTTGTCGTTGGCCATCCACGCTTCCTCGGCACCCTGCGTGCTCGTGCGCAGGTGTTCCCTCGCCCGACCGGCATAGTGCGTGTTTTCGGAACTCGTGCTCTTGAGGTCCGGCCACGGATCTTCGCCACGCTGGACCCGATCGCGATCCTGCCGCCACGCCGGATCGTTTTCGCGCACGCCGGGCGTGAAGTACTTGTCGAAGTTCTCCTCGGTGTGCTCGACGACGCCCGAGGTCCAGGTCGCCAGTACGAACTTGTGGCCGCCTTCGCTCGGCAGCGACCCGTGGTGCTTGCTCTGGTAGGCCGTGAACCACTGGAAGTGGGTCCGCAACTGCAGCGCATCGGCCTGGGCGTTGGCCGACTCCTTGACGCTGAGGATGTTCGGCACCAGCACCGCCGCGAGCAGTCCGATGATGCTGATGACGATGAGGAGTTCGATCAGGGTGAAGCCGGACTGGGGTCTCTGCATGCGCGGATCGGTGGTCGGGTGAGAGGGGGCCCCCCAGTCTAGCGAGCCAACCCGCCGAGGATACTGCCCACCGCGGAAGCGACGTGCCCACGTGCGGCGGCACGGCGCTGCGATTGGCGGCACGCTGACCACCAACCGACGATGGCGCCGCTATTGGCCGCCGTTCGGACGCGGCGCGGGTGCTGGCGGCACGACAGGCGACCCATTGCCGTTCGTGGCATTGCCCGGCGTGGTCGAGCCGTTCGGGGCAGGCGGTGTCGGCAGCGGCACGGACTCCGTCGTCGACGGCAGCGGCAGGGGGCTCTCCGATGGCGGCACCTGTGGCACGCTCTCGTGCGACGGATTCCCTGGCAACGTCTCGCCATTCGGAGCCGCGGGTTGCACCTGGAGGCCATGTTGCTGCTGGTAGGTCTGCGAGAAGAAGCCATCGCCCGAGTACTCACTCCACCACTGCCGCCAGCGCAGCACCGACAGTCTCATGTCGCCCTGGTTCTGGTTCAGATGGTCGTAGCCGAAGTCGTGCCCCGTGGCGGTCTTCAAGGCCTCGTGGCACATGTAGCGCACTTCCTTGCGCTCGCTGTCGAGGCCCTCGATGAGGGTCGGCGACATCGCGAGGTCGCCCATGAGCACCAGCGTGCGCGCACATTCCATGCGAACCGTCTGGTCCTGATCCTTCACGGCTGCCTGCAGGTTCGGGATCGTGCGGCGGTCGTGCAAGCGACCGAGCACCCAGGCGCACGAGCTGCGCACCTTCGGGTTCTCGTGGTTGAGGCCACCGAGCAGCGTCGGAATCGTCTGCTCGCCGGTCTGGGTCAGCCACAGCAGGTTCTCCAGCAGCTCGTCGCGATGCTGGTACGGAATCTGCTCGACGCGCCGGGTGATCTCCTCGGCCATCAGGCTGTTGGGTTGCTGGAACGGGCTGTTAGCACCCGTGGTGGTGGTCGAACAAGCCGCAAGCAGCAGCAAAGTGGCGCCGATGGCCGCGATCCTCATGGGTATCCTCGTCGAGTTCGGGGTGCAGAAGGCGGGTCCGCCTTGGCCACGGTCATCGACCCGCTCGCATCGGCAGCTTGAGCCGAATCCTGCGCCGGCCCCGGAGGCCGCCTCAATCGCCACCCCACAACCCGCTCTACGCCGGGGTTTCCGGGGAGGTGGCCTTGCCATGGAGGCTTCGCTGCCCGTAGATTCCCGCCGTGCTCGACCGAAGGGCGGTTGGGCCACTCACCTGGCAACTCGTTTGGAGGCATCCATGAACAAGGCAGATCTCGTCGAAGAAGTCCAGAAGCAGCTCGGCACCGAGTGCAGCAAGGCACACGCCGAACGCGCCGTCAACGCGCTGATCCAGTCGATCCAGCGGGGCCTCAAGAAGGACAAGGAGGTGCAGATCGTCGGTTTTGGCACGTTCGCGGTGAAGAACCGCAAGGCCCGCATGGGCCGCAACCCGCAGACCAACCAGCCGATGCAGATCAAGGCGTCGCGCACCGTTGGCTTCCGCCCCGGGGCGACGCTGAAGGGCAGCGTCTGATCCGTCAGTCGATCCAGCCGCCGCCCAGCACCCGATCGCCGTCGTAGAAGACGGCCGCCTGGCCGGGCGTGATCGCCGCGACCGGTGCTTCGAACTCGATGCGCGCCAAAGCCCCCGTGGCGACGATCCTGGCCGGCACGGCTGTGTGCCGGGCGCGCACCTTGACCTGCGCGTTCACCGTCGCCCCCGGTAGCGGCGCTTCGGTGAGCCAGTGCAGCCCGGCAACGAGTGCACTGTGTCGGTCGAGCCCGTCGCGCGGCACCAGCGTCACAGTGCCAGAATCGGCATCGATGGCGGCGACGTAGTGCGGTGTGCCGAGCGCCGGCAGACCCTTCCGCTGCCCCACCGTGAACGCATCGACGCCGTCGTGCGCACCAAGGTCTCTGCCGGCCGCGTCGACGAAGCGACCCTGTCGCCCGCTGCCGCCGCGTGCGCGCACGACGTCGCGATAGTCGCCACTCGTCACAAAACAGATCTCCATGGACTCGGGCTTGTCGGCCGTCGACAGCCCAGCCGCCGCGGCCAGCGCGCGCACCTCGGGCTTCAAGAGCTCGCCGAGCGGGAACATGGTCCGCCGCAGGGCCGCGCGCTCGACGCCGAACAGGTAGTAGGTCTGGTCCTTCTGGAGGTCGCGAGCGGTCCGCAGCTCCCCCGCGACGACGCGTGCGTAGTGCCCCGTCGCCACCGCCGCTGCACCGACATCGTCCGCCAGCCGGAAAAGATGTCCAAACTTGAGCTGCTGGTTGCACAGCACACAGGGGTTCGGTGTGCGCCCCTTCCGGTACTCCGCCGCGAAGTGGTCCATGAGCGCACCGAACTCCTCCGCGTAATCAACCGCATAGAATGACATGCCAAGCCGATCCGCCACCGCGGCCGCGTCGCGTGCGTCGCTCGCCGAACAACACGACTTCGCCTGCGCCGACTTGCCGGCGACGCCGTTGCGCATGAAGACGCCGACGACGTCGTGGCCCTG
>JAYUCN010000671.1:0-9080 GCA_043740335.1 Planctomycetota bacterium | reverse complement strand
TGGGCACCAACTTCGAGTATCCAGGTGGTCCCGTCGGCGGCACGGCCGCAATCCGCCCCTCAACGAACGGCTATGTGATCGTCGATCCAGCGTCGGTGGAGGTTGCCGGGGACTTCTCGCCAACGGTCCTCGAGTTCCTCGGCGCTGCCGCCACGCACATGGCGCGCTTCTGCCCGTTCTGGCACGACTTCAGTCCGAACAAGAACATCGCCCTGCCGTTCGGCGATCCCGCTTCTGGCCTCTACGCGGTCACGGACCCGGCGACCTTCGAGCACAACATCACGTGGTACCGCGTCGGCCGGTTCAACTCGGTTGTGGCTGTCTTCCAGGAAGAGCACACGATGCAGTGCTCCCTCAACTACATGACTGGCGTGGTCCAGTTCCGGTACGGCCCTATGGGCGAGATCTGGGGCGACACGTTCAGTGGCACGACGAGCGGCATCGTCGGCTTCACGCGCGGCCAGATTGGCGGCGTTCCGTCGAGGGACCCGCAGTCGCGCGACCTTTCGATCGAGCGCGGACTGTTCTCCCCCTTCACGACGAGCGTCGAGGGTGCGACGAGCAACATGGGCCTGTCCGGGGGTACTGCGCTGCCAGTCGCGGCCGGCCCCTTCTACGGCGGTCGCATGTTCGGTGGCCAATCGCTCACCTGGACCGCCACCAACGTGCCTGCCGGCTCGGTGATCGGCATCCTATTGCTCGATCAAGCCACGACCCGGCCTGGCCTCATGGTTCCGGGCATCACTGCACCGGGTTGCATGTTGAGCACGAGCCTCGCCGCCTTGCTCTACGAAGTCACGCTTTTCCCGCCTGGCACCGTGGTCGGCGTCGTCCCGCTCATCGTGCCCGGCGGCTACAATCCAGGTCTGCTCGGTGCCGTGATCTCCGCCCAGTACGTCATCGCTGACGGCATCCTCGGCGGCCCGAACCTGATCACCGTGGCGAGCACCACGATGCTGCACACGGTCGGCCTGCGCTGAACGCGCCCTGACGCCGATCGCTGACGATCGGCCGCGCGCCAGCAAGCGCGCTGGCGACGGCCGCTCCGGCTTTTCGGGGCGGCCGTCGTCGTTGGTGGCATGCCGAGCATCTGCACCGGCTGTCTCAGTCCTGGCCTCTCAGGTCCGAACCCCGGTCCATCGCTTACGACGGGGTATTCTCAAGGGTGGAGGAAGACCCGCGTCCAGGTCCCGCGACGAGCAATCAGGGACTGCCGCAGCCATGAAGAGAACCTGTTCGACCCTCGCCCTCCTGGCGACGACCAGCATCGTCCCCGCCCAACACCTGCTGCTGCCCGACGACGCGCACCTGACCGAGTCGAACGTCGTGTCCGCAGCGAACGGTTCCGCCGCCTTCTTCTGCAACACGGGTGGCCGCTTCCAGGTGCTCTACGAAGCGAGCCACTTCGTCGGCACCGCCGGTGTGTCGGGGCCGATCGTGATCACGAGGATCAGGTTCCGCGGCGAGGACAGCGAGAGCAACTTCGGCGGCCAGATCTTCAGCGGCGTCACCATTCAACTCGGATCGACGGCCCTGACCGCCACCGGCATGAGCACCACGTTCGCGAGCAACCGTGCTACCGCCACGACGACGCTGGGACCGCTCGGCACCACCAACGTGACGATGCTGCCGTCGCTCGGCACCGTGCCCAACAATGCCTGCGTCGACATCGACCTCACGGCGATCGGCGCGTCGTTCGTGTACGACCCGACGTCGCCCACGCGGTGCAACCTGCTGCTCGACATCACGCTGCCGGCAACCCCGAGCCCGGCGAGCAACCTCGTGCCGATCCAGGACACGAGCGGCACGGTGGCCACGATCCGCGGTCGCGCCGTCTCCACGTCGGCTCCTGCCTCGACCGCGGGCACCGCACAGAACCCGCCCGTGCTGTCGCTCGAGTTCACAGGCCAAGGCGGCCATGTCGAACTGATCCCCGCCCGCAATGAGTCGTACGGTGCCGCCTGCGGTGGCTCGCCATCCTCGTTCTACCAGCTCTTCCCGTTCTCGGCGGCGTTCGACCTCGCCCCAGGTGGCCTCACCCTCACACCCGATCAGGTTGCCTCACCTGCCGTCTATGCCGTGCACGCAGGTGCAGGTGCCGTCGACCTGTCGCAGTTGAACGCCACGCCTGACAGCACGCTGGACGAAGGCCTCGTCGCGCACGCGCTCGGCTTTCTGTTCCACTTCCCCGGTGGTTCGACGACGACGATCCGGGCCAGCACGAACGGGTTCCTCTGGCTCGATGCGACCATGATGTCAGCGGACTTCTCGCCGACCGTGCTCGAGTTCCTCGGCAACACGGCCAGTGCGCCGTGCGGAGCGCGGCTCGCCCCGTTCTGGCACGACTTCCACGCCGGCCGCAACACCGTCACGCACGCGAACTCCGGCCTGCACTGCAAGACCGACACGGCGGCCGGGCCGGGCCACGCAATCTGCTACGTGACGTGGTTTCAGCTCGGCAACTTCAATACGGGAACGGGCGGGGGACACTCGGTGAACACGATGCAGTGCGTGCTCGACCAGGCCACGGGCCGCGTCGAGTTCCGCTACGGGGCGATGAGCGTGCTCACGGGTGGCGCTTCGTCGCTGCTCGTGAACGGCATCACGGGCTTCTCACGCGGCCGCATCGGCGCGGTCAACTCGGTCGATCCGCAGTCGCGCGACCTGTCGCTCGAAGTGCCGTTCGTGACGAAAGTCGAGGGTGCGGCGAGCAACCTCGGCCTCGTCGCCGCGGCGACTCCCGTGGCCGGCGGCGCTGTCTACGGCGGGCGCGCGTTTCCCGGCCAGCACCTCACGTGGAACGCCAACAACGTGCCGCCCGGTTCGTTGCTCGGCGCGCAGTTGCTCGATGTCGCGGCCACGCGTCCTGGTTTCCAACTGCCACCGATCACGGCTCCGGGCTGCCGCGTGAGCACGAGCCTTGACGCCGTGGTGTGGCAGACCTTTCTCTTCCCCGGTGCATCGATCCTCGGCACCGTGCCGTTGATCGTGCCACCGGGCCTCGCTGGCTGCGAACTCTTCGCGCAGTTCGTCGTGTTGGACGGTCTCATCGCCGGTCCGGACCTAGTCACCGCGGCGAGCAACGCCATCGTTCACACGTTCGGTTTGAACTGAAGCACAGCTGCCGTGTGCCAAGGTGCTGAGCGAGCCGCCGATACGATCGTCGCGCGAACCCCGACGCCAACGTGCCACCCCGATCGCCGGCTACGGTCTGACGCATCCGCACGTGAAGTCTCTGCGGCCCGGGTTCTCCTCGCCGCGGAACTTCCGTAAGCTTCGCGTGCTGCTCCCCGACCTTGGTCGTGCGGCGCAGCGATCCCACCCGTTCCTCAAGCCCGCATGTCCCCATGATGAAGACAACCTCGTCCATGTTTGCGCTGGCGGCACTCGCCGGCGCGCTCCCTGCACAGCAATTGAACCTTCCCGACAACCATCACCTCTGCGAGAACGTGACGCAGCTTGGCAGCACCGGCTCCGGCCTTTGGTGGCAAACCGTCGGCGGTCGCTTCCAGATCCTCTACGAAGCCAGCCACTTCCTCGGCAAGGGCGGTGTGTTGGGACCCGTCGTGATCACCAGGATCAAGTTCCGCCACGAAGACGCCGAGATCAATCTGGGCGGGCAGGTCTACACAGGTGTCACGGTCGAACTCGGTTCGACCTCGCTCGGCATCGCCACGATGGACCCGACGACGTTCGCGACCAACCGAACCCCTGCACTGCCCAACACGACGACGATGGGCGCGCTCGGCACGACGACCGTGACCTTGGCGCCTTCGATCGGCTCGCTCCCGAACAACTGGAACATCGACATCGATCTCGCCGCGATCGGCGCGACGATCATCTTCGATCCGACGAGCGCGGAGCCAAATCTGCTCATCGACATCTCGATGCCGACAGCACCGGCAAACGCGCCGCCGCTTGCTCTCGGCCTCATGCAGAACACCACGGGTACTCCTGCCATCATCCGCGGCGCTGGCATCACCTCGGCGGTGCCTGGTTCGCTCACGGGCACGTTCAACCCAAACCCGCTGATCGTCGGTCTTGAGTTCGCGGGTGCTGGTGGTTACCCCACGCTGATCCCAGCGCGCAACGAGTTCTATGGCGCCGCCTGTGGTGGCTCCCCGTCGAGCTTCTACCAGGCATTCCTGAACGGCCAGACGTTCGACCTCGGCGGCGGCCTCACGCTGACGCCGAACAATGCGGCCACGCCGACCATCTACACGGTCACCGCGGGTGCCCCCGCCCCCGATGTGACCCAGACCAACGCCGTCCCCGATGTCACCGCTGACGATGGTTTCATCAGCTTCCCGCTCGGGTTCACGTTCAACTACCCAGGTGGCTCCACGACGACGATCGTGCCCAGTTCCAATGGTTTCGTGTGGCTCGACCCCACGATGTTCGCCACCGCTGCCAACACGGCGTTCGCCCCCGTGGTCTCGCGCCTGCTCGGCGATGGCGTAGTCGCGGGCACGTACAGCGGCGCGCGCCTCGCCGTCTTCTGGAAGGACCTGAACATGGTCAGGAATATCGGCCTCAACCCGATCGCGGGACTGCACGTCAAGACGGACATCACGGGCGGTCCCGGCGCCAACGTCTGCTACGTGACTTGGTGGAACGTCGGCGAATTCAACACCGTGTCGGGTGTCGGCGTCTTCGGACACACCAATTGGACGTTCCAGTGCGTGATGTACGAGGCGACCGGCGTCGTCCAGTACCGCTACGGCCCGATCATGGCGATCGCCGGCGCCTCCACGACGACGGTGGGCTCCAACGCGATCATCGTCGGCTTCTCGCAGGGGCGCATCGGCGGCCTCGCAGGCATCAACTCCGTCGACCCGCAGTCGCGCGACCTGTCGCTCGAGATCCCGTTCGCGACCAAGGTCGAAGGTGCCGCGGGCAACATGGGCCAGACCGCGATCGCCACGCCGAATGCCGGCGGCGTCCAGTACGGCGGCCGCATGTATGGTGGCCAGACAATGACGTGGAACGCTACCAACGTGCCCGTCGGGTCGGTGATCGGCGCACAGCTGCTCGATGTCGGGTCGACGCGCCCCGGTTTGATGTTCCCTACGATCACGGCGCCGGGCTGCATGCTCAGCACGACGACGGGTGCCACGATCTGGCAGATCGCGCTCTTGCCGCCGTCGACCTTCGCCGGCACGGTGCCCTTCGTGGTTCCGCACGGCTTCCAGGGTGTCGAAATCTACGCGCAGTTCGTGGTCCTCGACGGACTGCTGGGCGGCCCCAACCTCATCACCGTGGCGAGCAACGCACTCAAGCACACGGTCGGTCTCAACTGATCGGGGCGGCAACGCATTCGTGAGATCCGAGCGAAGACGATCGCGGCTCGCGGCGCCACGCCGCGAGTCGCAGTTGTTGGTGTCGGACTGACGGTCAATCACCGACGCGAAGGCAACGCGCCCTTCTGCGCCGGCCACGCTGCAACGTATTCACGCGCGGAACCGCATCCACGAAGCAGTCGCCGGCTCGCAGGATCTGCTGCAGGAGATCTGGATCGGGGCAGGTCGTGGTAGGGCGAGGCACCATGACAACCGCTCAGACCAGTTCGACAGATCGCACTTGAGCTGGTAGCCGTGCCGCTTGCCGACCACGGAGCCCCATCCCGCCGTCCGCCAGCGCGCGGCGTTGAGTCCTCCCCCGAGCCGGTAAGCCTGGCCCCAGCCCGGCAGTTCCCTGCGCAGGTACCACACATCAGCAAGGGCCAATACCAAGGCAAGCTTGGCGCCCTCGATGGCCCTGTTACCGCACCGTCAGGCAAGAGCATCGAAGAAGCGCCCAGAAGTTCAGGAAGCGGACTGGCCCCGCCGGATCGCGCCTCGCGGCATGGAGCACAGAAAGCGCGCGCCAGCACAGACTACCCCGAATACCGCAGCGGCAACCCGCGCCCGCGGTGGGGTGATTGGCGCCGCCAACACCTTCGCCGCGTGACAGTCATGCCACGAGGTGCGAAGATCCGCTCGCCTCGCTGATGAAGCGACCCCGATGCAGTTCGCGCCCCAAGTCGTCACCCGCCTTCTCGTCGTGCCATGCGCCGCACTCGGGACGATTCTGTCGGCCCAGATGCAGCCGACCGAGGTGCGCTACGGCCGCGATGTGCGGCCGATCCTCGCCGATCGGTGCTTTCGCTGTCACGGCCCCGACGCGGGACCGCGCCAGGCGAACCTGCGGCTCGACGTGCGCGACGGCGCCCTGAGCCCGCGCGAAGGCGGCGCCGCGATCGTGCCGGGCGACGTCGGCAAGAGCCTGCTCTGGCACCGCGTCCAGGCCGAGGCCGGGGACGATCGCATGCCGCCCAGGAAGAGCGGCAAGCCGGTCCTGTCCCCTGCCGAACTAGCGACCATCGAACGCTGGATCGCGAGCGGTGCTGTCTACGAGTCGCACTGGTCGTTCGTGCCACCGACGCGGCCGGTGCCGCCCACGGCACCCATTGCCTCGATGAATCCCGTCGACCACTTCGTGTACGCGCGGCTCGCCGCCGCCGGACAACAGCCGAGTCCGGCCGCCGACCGCGAAACGCTCGTGCGCCGCGTGTTCCTCGTGCTGACGGGCCTGCCACCCACGCCCGCCGAACTGGACGCCGGCGTCCACGATCCCGGCGATACTGCCTACGAGGAACTCGTCGACCGATTGCTCGGCGACGAGCCGTATCGGACGCGCTGCGCCGAACACCTCGCCCAGCCGTGGCTCGATGCCGCGCGCTACGCCGACACCAGCGGGATCCACATGGATGCCGGGCGCCAGGCGTGGCCGTGGCGCGACTGGCTGCTCGAGGCCCTCGCTACGGACAAGCCATTCGATCAGTTCGCGCTCGAACAGATCGCGGGTGACCTGCTGCCCGGGGCTTCGCAGGACCAGCGCACCGCCAGCGGCTTCCTGCGCCAGCACGTCACCACCGACGAGGGCGGCGCGATCGACGAGGAGTACCGCATCGAGTACGCCGCCGAACGCACGGCGACGCTCGGCAGCGTGTTCCTGGGGCTCACGCTCGGCTGCGCTCGCTGCCACGATCACAAATACGACCCGATCCGCCAGGAGGACTATTACCGGCTCTTCTCGTTCTTCAACAGCAACCAGGAGCCCGGTCTCTACTCGCAGTCGACCGACGCCAACCGCGCGCTCGAGCCGTTCCTCGAGGTACCATCGCCCGAACAGGCAACGGTGCGTGCTCGCTTGCAGGGAGAACTGGCAGCTGCGCAACGCCTCCTCGACGAACGCACGCCGGCCGACCTGCAGGCGCTGCAGGACTTCCGCAACGACCTCGGCCGCCGTCTCGCCCCAACCTGGTCGCAGCCGCGCGTCGTCGATGCCGTGTCGCGGCACGGCGCCACCCTCACCGTGCAGAGCGACGGGTCGGTGCTGGCGAGCGGCGCCAATCCGCCGCGCGACGTGCACGTTCTCACGCTGCACACGGATGCGCGCGACCAACGCTGCCTCTGCGTCGAGGCGATGACCGATGCGAGCCTGCCGCTCGGCAAGGTCGGACGCGCCAGCAACGGCAACGCGGTGCTCCAGTACGTGCGGCTCGAGGCACGCCCCGGCGATGGCTCGACGGACTTTGCGACGATCCCGCTGGCGTGGGCGATGGCGGACGTCGAACAGGACAACGACGACCACGTCGTGACCAACGTGCTCGACGACGACGACCGCGGTTGGGCCGTCGACGCCCACCGGCGAGAGGCAGGAGCGCGCCGCGCCTTGCTGCTCGCACAGGCCCCGTTCGGTTTCACGTGTGGCACCGATCTGCGCGTGACTCTGGCCTACGACTCCCGCTACGACCAGCACACCTTCGGGCGCGTGCGCCTGCATCTCGGTTCGCTGGCGGCGACCATGCTGGAACGACTCCCCATCGCGGCGAGCGGGTTTCACCTGGCCGGACCGTTCGAAGGCGCGGACGCGGAGCGTCTCTACGCAACCGCGTTTGGCCCCGAGACCGTGCGCACCTTCGATGCGCGGCAACGATGGGGCAAGCAGGGCTGGCGTTTCGACGCGGCGCTGCGACCGGAACAGGCCAACAAGTCACTGCCCACGGGTCGCAACGTCACCTACGTCGCCCAGCGTGTGCACAGCCCGACCGCCCGCGACGTGACGGTCTCACTCGGCAGCGATGATGGTTTTCAGTTGTTCTGCAACGGCGAGCAGATCGCGGAGCGCCGCATCGACCGCGGCCTCGCGCCCGACCAGGACCAGGTGCGCCTACACCTGCCGGTGGGTGCCGCCTTGCTCGTGCTGAAGGTCGTCAATACGGGCGGCGATGGCGGCTTCGCGCTGCGCCACGTCCCGACCGATCTGGAACTGCAGGGCGACCTGTGCCTCGGTCTCCTGCCCCAGCAGGTCCTGGACCAGCAGCTCCTCGACCGCGAGGCTCTGGCCTTCCGCGAACATTTCTCGCCGGTGCACCGGGCCCGCAAGGCCGAAGTCGCACGTGTGACCCAGGCCCTGGCCACACTCGACGCGACGATCCCGCGCACGATGGTGATGCAGGAGGCGAGCGCGATGCGCCCCACCTTCGTGCTGCAGCGCGGCGCCTACGACAAGCCGGACCCGGCGCGGCCCGTCGCCCGACAACTGCCGCAGGTCTTCGGAGCGCTGCCACCACACGCCCCGCCGAACCGGCTCGGCCTCGCCCAGTGGCTGGTGTCGGCCGACAACCCGCTCTTCCTGCGCGTGGCGAGCAACCGCCTCTGGGAGTTCGTCTTCGGCACCGGCCTCGTGCGCACGAGCGAGGACTTCGGGTTGCAAGGGGAATGGCCAAGCCATCCCGAACTGCTCGACTGGCTCGCCACCGAGTTCCGCGCCCGCGGGCACAGCCTGCGCGCCATGCTGCGATTGCTCGTCACCAGCGCGACCTTCCGGCAGCAGAGTCGCGTGGCATCGGCAGCGAGCGATCGGGAGGATCGTCTGCTCGGCTGGTTCCCGCGCCGCCGCCTCACCGCCGAGGCGATCCGCGATCAGGCGCTCTACACTGCCGGCATGCTCATCGAGCGGGTCGGCGGTCCCAGCGTGAAGCCCTACCAGCCCGCCGACCTCTGGCAGGAGGTCGCGATGCCGCAGTCGAACAC
>JAYUCN010000670.1:0-9084 GCA_043740335.1 Planctomycetota bacterium | reverse complement strand
TTCGGCGTTGGTGCCCAGCTGCGACGCCAGACCGAGGACCAAAGCCACGAGCAGGGCCAAGCCGAGCGCAAGCAACGTGAGCGTGCGGACGCGTGAGGTCATGGCGCGATCCACCGTTTGCGTGCGGTTGACGGCAATCGGTTTGCGACGTGGCGGGGCATCACGACAAGGCTAATCGAAAAGAAAAACAGCTCCCAAACTTCGGCACCGGAACCATCGCATCTGGGGTGTCTCTACCGCCGCGCTGCGGCGGCCGTCGTCCCAGGATCGAAGTACCGCAGGGGATTGCGAACTGCACAGACGACGCCAGCACGTCTTTCCTTCCCGCGCCACCCACTGTGAATACTTCTCCGCATCGGTGCAACCGCGCCGATCGCGCGGGAAAACCCTGACCGCATGGGTGGATCCGCCGCGTAGGGCCGCGCATGCGAATCAACGAACCGATGTTGGCGACGGTGCTCGCCAGTTCGTGCGCGCTGTCGCAGGTCCCCGGCGTGGAAGTGTTCGGCACCGGCTGCGGCGGCTATGCCGGGCATGCGTCGACGATCACGCTGACTCCCGGCATGCGCCCTGGCTACACGAGCACGCTCGCCGTGAACAACCTCACGCCGAATACGGTGGGCAGCCTCCTGCTCGGCGCGTCGCGCACGCAGTGGGGCAGCGTGCCGCTGCCGCTGCTGCTCGATGGGCTCGGCATGACGGGCTGTCGTCTGCTCGTGGCGCCCGAGCTCGGCCTCGTGTTTCCCACCGGCAATGGTTCCCCCGCCTGTTCGTTCGTGGTGCCGATGTCGCCGGCCCTCGCCGCGCAGGACGTGTTCTTCCAGGCGATGTTCGAGCAGCCCGGGCTCAACCCGGCGAACGTTGGCTTCAGCAAGGGCCTGCGCGGCCGCATCGCGCCGCTGCCGGCGCCCACGTCGCTGGTCACCTCGATCACCCAGTTCGGCATCACGTTCCAGTTCAGCGCGCCCGTGCTTGCGGGCCAGTTCGTGAACGGCGACTGGTTCGTCATCGGCCCGACGACACTGGTCGGCATGCAACCGCCATGCACGAACGTCAACGGCCGCGTCATGGGCGGTGCCATGATCAACCCCGACCCCTCGGTGCGCGACCATGGCTACGACCGGGACCTCTACGATCCGGGCAACGAGGCCCTCTACCACGATTCGCTGAACGTTGCGCTCGGCCTGTCGCCGAGCAATCCGCGCGTGCTCTTGCCCAACCAGAGCCTCATCAAGGTCATCAGCAACACGAACCCGGCGCTCGTGCCGGATCTCGAGACCTGCGCGGTGCTGACGTGCCTCGCCGCGGCGCCGCCGGCCGGATCGTTCCGGCCGCCGTACGCGGGCCCTGACCACGACGTTCGCTACGACGAGCAGATGCTCGACTGGACCGTGCTGCGCGCCCTGCAGCCGGCGACGGGCATGCCCGACATCACGACCGAGACGACGAAGTTCGAACGGCCGTGGCTCGACCACGCGCCGGGCTGGCCGAGCCGCTACATGCATCCCGTCTTGAACATGCCGGACTACGGCCGCGATTTCGCGTCCCTCTACAACGAGGCGGCCCTGCTCTGCAACCTCAACTTGACCCAGGCCGAACGTCGCCTGCTGCTGATCCGTCTCGTGCAGATCGGCATCGACTTCTGGGGCAACGTGAGGAACGGTTGCTACTGGGAGGGCGTCGGCGGCCACGGCTCGGGCCGCAAGCTGCCCATCCTGTTCGCAGGTGCTCTGCTGCACGACACCGAGATGCTCGCAGTCGGGCTCAACTTCCCGTCGATCCGCAACCTGAACGGCACCTACACGACGCACTTCGGCGAGGACTGCCAGACGTTCTACGTGCAACAGACGTCGGCGACGCAGATCGACTGGGGCAACGGCGCCTACACGAGCGCGGATCTCGGCATTCCCGAGTTCGGCTTCTCGCACGTGCACTGGCCCAACAATGACCACCAGCCCTGGCTGGCCGATTCCTACCGGCGCTGCTGCACGGCCAATGCGTGGATCGGCGGCGTGCTGTGCGCGCGCGTCATGGGGCTGCGCGACGAGTGGAACCACCAGGCCCTGTTCGACTACATGGACCGCTACGTGCAGATCGAACCCGTTGGCTGGACGCGAGCCTGGTCGGCATGGGCGGGTCGCATGTGGGACCTGCACCGCGCCGCGAACTGAGCATCCGGTGCCGAGAATCGTGAACGCCGTTCACGATTTCGGCATCGGTTGCTCACGTTGGGTTGCGGGCAAGGCCCGCATTGGGGAGTACTGCGAGCTGCACTGGTATCCTGAGGGACCGGCCGGGTGTCGGGTCCAGGATGCGTCGTCGCTTGTTCTACCTCCTGCTGTTCGGGCTGCTCGGCTACGCGCTGCTGGTCACGCTCATGTGGTGGCAGCAGGACCGCTTCGTCTTTGCGGGAGCGCATCGTGGCGAACGCGCCGTCGACGCGCCCGGGGTCGAGCTGTTCGAACTCGAAGGACTTGATCGCCTGCCCTTCCGCGCCGTGCGATTGGTGCCGCCGAAGGCGCGGGCCGTGCTCGCCTTCTTTGTCGGCAACGGCGAAGACCTGCGCAGTGCGGCGCGCCAGGTCGTCGGCCTCGCCGCCCACGGCGTCGCCGTCGTCGCGGGCGAGTATCCTGGCTACGGCGCGAGCCCCGGCGAGCCCGGCGTCGCGTCGATCCTCGCGACTGCCGACGCCGTGGCGGCGCATGCAGCCGCCCTGGCGCGCGACCTCGGCGTGCCGTTCGTGGTCGGCGGCAGCTCGCTCGGCACGTTCTGTGCGCTCCACGTGGCCGCGGCGGGAGGGGCCGCGCGTTGCCTGCTGCGGTCACCGCCGACGTCGCTCGTCGCCGCGGCCTCGCGTCAGTTCTGGTGGCTGCCCGTAGACCTGCTGTTGCGTCACCGCTTCGACAACGAGGCGACCGCAGCGCGCGTGCGTTGCCCCGTGCTCATCGTGCACGGCGATAGTGACCGGATCGTGCCGCTCGCACTCGGGGAACGACTGCGGTCGTTGTGTGCGGGACCGGCCGAACTCGTCGTCGTCCCTGGCGCCGGGCACAACGATCTCTCGCTTGTGGTCGATGGTCCGGTCGGTGCCAGGGTCGGGACCTTCCTGCGCGGCCCATGAGGTGCCGTAGCAATGCTCCCGGTGTGCGGTGGCTCGCCGTGGGCGCGGCCACAGCGGCGGCCGTCTTCGGCCTCGTGCAAGGGCTCACGCTGGTGCCCGACGTTTCGAATCGGTTGCGCGACGATGCGTTCTACGAGTTCACCTGGGCGGCCAACGTCGCCGCCGGGCACGGTCCGACGGTCAGCGACGGCGTGACGACGAGCGGCGTGCAATTGCTCTGGAGCCTGTGCCTCGTGCCCGTGGCGTGGCTCGGCGGTCCAAACACCCTGCCGTTCTTCGCACCATGGCTCGGTTTTCTGCTGCACTGCGGCGCTGGCGTGTGGCTCTGGCTCGGCAGTCGCGATCGCATCGCCGGCCTCTGCACCGGCCTGTGCTGGCTCGGCAACCCGCTGCTCGTGCGCGAGTGCCAGAACGGCCAGGAAACGGCGCTCGCCTGCCTGCTGCTCGTCGCGCTCTGGCTGCGCCGAGGTGCTGCCGAGTCGACGTTCGCGCTGCTCGCGGTGCTCGCGGTGCTCGCGCGCAGCGATCTGTTCGGCGTCGTGGTCGCGTTGTCCTTGTGGCGCCACCGGACCGCAGTGTGGCGCGCGCCGTTGGTGCCAGTGCTCACCCTGTGCGTGGTCGGCGTCGCGAACGTCTGGCTCGGCGGTGGCCTCCTGCCCGACTCGGCTTCGCCGATGGCCTGGCTGTGGCATGAGAACCACGCGCTTGCCGATCCTGGCGGTGCGTCATGGTTGCTCCGCAGCTGGTGGTTCCTGCGACCGGTGCTTCTCGGTGGCCCGTTCGCGCTCGCCTCGGCCATGGGACTTGGCCTGTTGGTGTTCGCCGTCGTGCGTCCCTGGTGGCCGGTGTCCCTGCGCGCAGTGCCAGCGCTGCTGGTCGGCTGTGCCTGTGCGCTCGGTGCGCGGGATCTCGCCACCGCTGGGTGGACGGCGTTGTTGCTCGCCTTCGCACCCGCCGCGGGTCGGCGCCGTCTGCCGGTGGCTCTCCTCATGTTGTTGCTGGGGCTGCTCGCCATCGTCGTGCTGCACTGGGCGGTGCGCTGGTACCCGCGCGATTACTACGTGGCGCCGCTGGTCGTCGGCGCCGCCGCGGCGCTCCTGCACTTCGGCCGCTGGCGTCTGTTGCTCGTCGTGTTTGCGCTGGCGCAGATGCTGGACTGGCGGCGCGTGCAGCCCGAGCCGTTGGCCGGGCAACGCGAGATGGAACTCGCGGGTCGCTGCCTCGATCAGGTGCTGCCGCCCGGCGAACGCGTCGGCTGCTTCAACTCGGGGCTCGTCACGTTCTACGCCGATGTGGTCGCACCACGCGAGCGGCGCCATGCGATCGTCAATCTCGATGGCGTCGTCGATGCGCGCGCCTTCGCGGCGCTGCAGCGGCGTGCACTCGACACCTGGCTCGATCTGCAGGGTGTGCGCTTCCTGCTCGACAACCCGGTGCAGTTCTCCCTCGATCCGCGGCAGGTCCACGCCTGCGGCCTGCACTTCGGCGGCGGCTTCGACCCGGCCCACGACCTCGTCGAGCTTGCCCGCTTCGACGTGCCGTTCGTCGGCAACGGCCGCCCCGGCGGCGACAGCATGCGGCTCTATTGGCGGGCCGGTCGCGGCGCCGAACCCGTGCGCCCGACTCGCTCGAGGGATCTCGGACCGGACCGCGAAGGTGCTCGCATGGTGCTGTGGCCCGCGAAGGCGGGCGCGCGCCTCGAGGCGGAAGCGACTGACGGCACCCGTGTGCCGCTGCTCACGGTCGACGCCGATACGGCGGTCGTCGTGCGCCTCGAACCCCGCTTCTTCGGCACGGGGCGGTTGTTCGAGGCCGGCGGGCACGCACCCGTATTGGTGCTGCGCCCGTTGTGAGGGCCGGCCCGCTCGGCTCCAATGCGCGCCTCGTTCCAGTGTTCTCCGATGACGAATCGCCTCACGCTCAGCGAACAGTTCTTCCGCGACCAGGCCACGGCCAACGCCAGCGGCGGCCTGTCGACGGTCCTCAACCGTTTCAGCCTCGCCGCGCGCATGCTGGCGACCGAGATCATGCGCGCCGGGTTCGTCGGCAAGCTCGGCTACACGGGCACGACCAACGTTCAGGACGAGAACGTGCGCGCCCTCGACGTCATCAGCAACGAGACCATCATCCAGGTGTTCGAGAACATCCCGATGGTCAGTGGCATCGCCAGTGAGGAGATGGAGGACGTGCACCTGCTGCCCGGCGGCGAGAGCGGCAAGTACGTGATCAGCGTCGACCCGCTCGATGGCTCGAGCAACGTCGATGTCGCCGGCCAGATGGGCACGATCTTCGGCATCTATCGCCGCCTGTCGACATCAGGCAAAGCGACGCTTGCCGACTTCCTGCAGCCGGGGCGCAATCTCGTCGCGGCCGGTTACGTGCTCTACGGCCCATGCACGATGCTCGTCTACACGGCGGGTGGGCCCGTGAACGGCTTCACGCTCGACCGTTCGATCGGCACGTTCTTCCTCACCCACCCGAACCTCGTGATCCCCGAAGGCGAAGGTTCCTACTCGGTCAACGAGAGCAACGAGTCGAAGTGGGACGGCAAGACGCAGGCGATGGTGCGCGCGTTCCGCCAGCAGGAGACGCAGTGTGGCAAGCGCGCCGCACGCTACGCGGGGGCGCTGGTCGGCGACTTCCACCGCACGTTGCTCAAGGGCGGCATCTTCATGTATCCCGGCGAGGCCAAGAAGCCCGAGGGCAAACTGCGCCTGCTCTACGAGAATGCGCCGCTCGCGTTCGTGTGCGAGCGCGCCGACGGTGCCGCGACGGACGGCAAGCAGCGCATCCTCGACATCACGCCGAAGAAGCTGCACGAACGCACCCCGCTCTATCTGGGCAGCAAGGGCGATGTCGCGGAGGCAGGTCGCCGTCTGGCCGGTGGGTGAAACGCGCGCGCGGCTCGCTTCTGTCACACCCCGAGGATGGCGTGGCCGCCGCGGCTGGCGCCGATCAGGAAGTCGACGAGGGTCACGTCGACCATGAATCCCTGGAAGTAGAGGCTCTGGTTGAGCAGCGCGGGTTGGTTCGGGATGGCGAGGCTGTACGCCGCCGTGCCGCCGGTGACCGGAAAGACCGCCTGCAGCAGGTCGGGAGACACGAGCAGATCGCAGGCCGGCAGGTTGAGGAAGGCGAGGTTCAATGGCGTCGGCGCGGACAAGCCGATCGCGACCAGCAACGCGTTGGTGTTCAGCAGCAGCGGTGCGAAGGTCAGGGTCAACGTCTGGCCGAGGCGAGGCGGGGCGGCGGCGGTGATGTTCGCTGCGGCCGAAGTACAGCCAGTGCCGAATTGCTCGAACAAGCCGCCGACACCGGCCGTGTACTCGTGCGTCTGGTTGCTGAAGACCGCGCCGACACCACCAAAGGTGACGAACTTGCGGCGCGCGGGCACGGCGTCATAGCCCGCGTACATCTCGGTCGCGTTCGCCGAGCCCGGAGTCGCGGTCGAGATTTGCAACCAGTTGTCGACCAGGAACTCGAAGGTCTGCGTGAGGATCTGCACCCCGTCGAAGCCCCCGTAGATCACCATACGCTGACGGACGGAGTCGTAGACACTCGCCGTGCGGTAGCGCGGTGACGGCGTGGTGGCGGGAGTCAATTGCGTCCAGTCGGTGCCGTCGTAGACCCACGTGTCGCCGAGGATGGTGTCGGTGTCGCGGTTGTAGCCGCCGAACAGCAGCGTGCGTCCGGCGCCAACGTCGAAGACCATCGCCATTTCTTCGCGCGCCGGCGGTGCCGTGGTCGTCGTCACCTGCTGCCACGTGTTGACCATGCCCGTCAAGTTCAACTCCCACGTGTCGCCGAGAGTCTGCAGGGCCGTGCGTCCGCCGAACACGACGACACGATTGCGCAGCGAGTCGAAGCTCATGCCGTACAGGTAGCGCGCGGAGGGCGCGCCGGTCGTCGGCAGGGCCGCCCAGCTCGTGCCGTTCCACGTGTAGGTGTCGTTGGCAAAACCGCTGATCGTCGGCGAGCGGCCGCCGAACGTGAGGATGCGATTCGGGGTCGACACCGTGTCGCGCACCATCTGGTGGCCCCAGCGAGCGAGGGCGCCGCCGGGTGGTGCGAGCAGGGTCCATTGGCCGTTGTAGGCCCAGGTCTCGCTGAGGATGACGCTCGGCGTCGGGCTCACGCCGCCGTACATGATGAGGCGGTTGCCAACGCCATCGAAGGCCATGGCACCGGCGCGGCGCACAGAGGGCGACGTCGTCGGGGTGATCAGGGCCCAGGCCTGAGCAGGAGCGGCGGCCGTCAGGGCCAGGAGGACGAACAGGGTGTGGGAAGGTCGCATTGAGGGAACGGCCGGGACGCGGACACGGCGGGGCGGAGGAAGCCCGACCACCTAGGAATCTACCCAATGCTGGCGGGCATGCCTACCGGGTCCGCAGAATGTCCCGATGCCCGATTCCGAACCGCGCCTGCGCGTGACGGTGCGTTGCTTCGCGTCCGTGCGTGAGATCCTTGGCACCGAGGTGTTGCAGGTCGAGGTGCCGGCTGGGACTGGCGTCGAGGCATTGCGACAGATTCTCGGCGCGAAAGCGCCGCTGCTGCTGCGGTTGCCGCTCGCGTTCGCGGTGAATCGTGACTACGCGCGCGCGGAGACCGTGCTGAAGGACGGCGACGAAGTGGCGTTCATCCCGCCGATCAGCGGGGGGTCGGGGGCGCGGGATCTGTATCGCTTCGATCTGGTGGCTGGGGTCATCGATCCGCGCGTGCTGGAGGGGGAATGCCGCACCGATGCGGATGGTGCGGTGGTCACGTTCGCGGGCACGACCAGGAATGAGAACGAAGGGGCGGTCGTCGTGTCGTTGCGCTACGAGGCGTATCCCGAGATGGCGCAGAAGGTCATGTGCGGGCTGTTCGAGGAAGCGATCAAGCGGTTCCCGATCACGCGGGCGCGGGTCGCGCACCGGTTGGGGGATGTGCCGGTGGGTGAGGCGTCGGTGGTGGTGGTGGTGGCGTCGCCGCATCGTGGTCCGGCGTTCGATGCGTGTCGGTTCTTGATGGATCGGCTGAAGAACGAAGTGCCGATCTGGAAGCTGGAACAGTTGCGCGATGGGAAGGATGTGCGGTGGGTCGGGGATCTGCCGCGGCCGGGGGGCAACTGAAGGGCCGCGATCCGACGGAGGCCTCCTGTCTGACCGCTGCACCTCGGCTACGCTCGCGGCTCAAAGATCAGGATGTCCACGCCGTTGCACGCTTGCCTTGTTCTGCTCTTCCTCTGCTGCAGCGCCTCTCTGTGCGCGCAGGGGTTTACCGACGAGCTTGACGAGGCGAAGTGGCTGATCGGCGAGAAGCAGTGGACCGACGCGATTGCTTTGCTGGAGGTGCTCGCGGAGAAGGCGAGTACGGATGCTGAACGCGAACAAGTTGCGGCGGTGTGCGTGAAAGCAGGCGATGGCGCCAAGGCCGTGGGGAACCTGGTTGTCGCGTTGAAGGCGTGCGAACGTGCGCTCGCGCTGCGGCAGGCAGTCCATGGCGGTCTCGACCAGCAAGACGTCGCCACGAGCCTCAACAACGTGGCCTTTTGCATGCACAGCCTCGAGCGCGCGCAGGAGGCGTTGCCCAAGTTCGAAGCCGCGCTCGCGATGCGACAGCGCCTCTTCAGCGATCGTGACCATCCCGATGTCGCCAACAGTCTCAGCAGCGTTGCCCAATGCATGCAGTACCTGGGGCGCGCGCAAGACGCACTGCCCCATTTCGAAGCCGCGCTCGCGATGCAGAAGCGCCTCTTCGGCGATCACGACCATCCTGCCATCGCGACGAGCCTCAACAACGTGGCCCAGTGCGTGGACAGACTCGGTCGCGGCCGGGACGCCCTGCCCAAGTACGAAGCTGCGCTCGCGATGTTCCACCGCCTCTTCGGCGACCGCGACGATCCCCGAGTCGCCAGTGGCCTCAACGATGTGGCCCTCTGCATGGGCCGCCTCGGGCGAGAGCAGGACGCCTTGCCCAAGTAC
>JAYUCN010000669.1:0-9094 GCA_043740335.1 Planctomycetota bacterium | reverse complement strand
TGTCGCTCGTGCACTCGTTCTTCGAGGCGGGCAGCACGACCAACACGCTGCGCATCCTGCAGCTGCCGCGGCTCGAGATCGATTCGCCGACGGACATCACGGAGCTGAACGACCCGGGGTCGATCGCGATCCAATACTCGATCGACTGGACGCGATGGGATGGCCTGCCGTACTCCGCGACGGGCACCTTCGCGGAGGACGAGCTGCAGCTCGACTACGTGATCATGTACTCCAACGACGGCGGCACCATCTGGCGCTACGTGCAGGACGACACGGTGGCGACGCCTGGGACGCGACCGGCTGGCACCACCTACATCGTCGACGATGCCGGCATCGGCGCCGAGACGTTCAACTGGAGCGTGCCAGCGGCTTCGTTCCCCGAGGGCAGCTACCTGTTGCGCATCGATTGCTACCGGCAAGGCGCGTCGGTCCACTACTCGTACCACCAGGCCAAGATCTTCATCCAGCGCTGAGGAACTCCGTCATGGAACCGAACTACCAAAAAGGCATTGCCGCTGGCTTCACGCTGATCGAGCTGCTCATCGCCTCGGTCCTGTTGAGCATCATGATCATGGCGGTGTCGACGCTCTCGATCTCCGGCGCCGAGGCGCAGGAGTACGCCAGGCGTCTCAATCGGGCGACCGAAGTCACGCAGGACGTCATGGACCAGATGCGGCTCGAGATGGTCTCGTGCGTCCGCATCTTCGGCAGCGACACGGAGGGCACTTCCAACCGTGCGTTGCTCGACCTCGCCGGTGCACCGACACCGTCGGCGAGCCTCCGTTTGCCCACGATTTCGGCGAACGAGTCGATCCGCAAGGACACCACCGGGGCCGAGATCACGGGCAACACGCTCTTCTTCACGAAGCTGGCCTGGAGCGACCGGTTCGTCTGTTCCGGCGGCAACGACTACCTCGTCGACGTCTTCCGGTGGGTCTACTACTACCTCACCCCGGAGACGCCGGGGCCCGCGGCCGGCAGCCCGATCGGCCTGAACCTCGTGCGCGTGGTCGGCGAACCGCTGATCGACGCCCTGTCGGTCGACCGGATCACGGACCCGACCGACCAGGCCGAAGTCCTGCTGCACCTCGTCACCGCCAGCGCCGATGCGAACGGCATCACCCATGCGCCGTGCCAGGTCGTCTGGCGGCGCGGCTCCCTTGCCTCGGTGGTTGGCACGCTGCGGCAGATCAACGAGGCCGATGGGACGTTGAGCAACAGTCCGCTCGTCGGCCGCCCGAACCCGTGGAACATCCTGCGGGCGGACAGCGCCATCAGCGGCATGCTGACCTACCGCCACCACTCGATCGCCACCAACTACGCCCGCCAGAGCTTCGGCGTGGGGCGTTACGGCATCCTGTCGAACACGGGCGGCGGCTTTCCTCACGGCTTCGAGATCCAGGTCGTCGGGCCGAGTTCGGCGCGACAGGTCTTGATCCACCTGGTGGTTGCCAGCACGAACCGGCGCGGCCAGTTTGCTTGGAGCGACCTCCAGGTGAGCATCGACTCGCGCGACCTCTAGCCTCCCGACCAGCGCCCCGGCTGGCCGCGACCGGGGCGGCTTGCGCCGCACTGCCCGCGACAAGGCCATTGATCGGGCTGGAGCAGCTCCTACACTGCTTCGCCCCTCGGTCCCAAGCCCGCAGCACACCCCATGGAACAGAGCCTCCCCCAGGAGCTCGTCAAGCAAGTCGGCGGATCGTTCCGCCTGACGGCATTGTTGCAGAAGCGCGTTCGCGAATTGGTCCGCGGGCAGAAGCCGCTGTTCGAGACGCGCGAACGCAACTTCATCAAGATCGCCAGCGAGGAGCTCAAGCGCGGCCTCATCGAGCTCGTGCCCGACGAGGAACAGGGCGGCCCGACTCGTCTGGAAGTGTGAGAGGGCGTGAACCTCCGGTTCACCCCCTCTCATTCTCTCATTGCTCGCTTTGGCGAGCCAGCACCGACAGTAACGCGAGGCGTGGCGACTCCCGCGGCTGGCCGCCAGAGATCGGTGCCCGCGCGGTTCACCGCAGCGACTGCCGCCGTTCCGATTCGATCGTCTCGATAGCGGCCAGCAGTTCTTCGGGCGTGCGGGCAACAGCCCGCGTCGTGCGGCCCACGGTCAGATAGACGACTGGCTTACCCTCGACCTGCAGGCCACTGCGACCGAGCAGCACGGGGTCGTGGCGCGGATCGAGCATCTGCACGATGCGCGACGGCACATAGGTCGACAGCGCCGTGCGCCGCAGCTCGACCGATTCGGTGGCATCACGATCGCCCACGATCGTGAGGAAGAGCGGCTCGTAGAAGATAAGGTCGACGGCGCGGCCATAGCCGGCGACGTAGTAGCCGTATTCCTTGTAGTCGTTGGCGAAGGACTCCAGTGCCTGGGTGGCCTCGACGTACAGCTCCGGCCGCCGCGACAGGTAGGACAGTCGCACGAGCGACTCGGCCATCGTGGCGTTGTCGAGGATCGAGCGATTGCGTCGCCGCATCGAGCCCTGGTTGCCGGGTTCGTGCAGGATGTCGAAGAAGCCGCCACTCGGCGCCTTGTGGCGCGCGATCGTGCGTTCGGCGATGGCTTCGGCCGGCAGCAGCAGGTCGGCGTCGCCCGTGTTCTGCGAGGCGTCGATCAAGGCGCGCACGAGGTGCGCTTGATCACTGAGCATGCCCGGCAGGTGGTAGGTGCCGTCCCAGTAGTGGAACACGTCCTGCCCGTCGTAGAGGTTCTCGAGCAGGAAGCGCAGCGTGCCCATGGCCTTGTCGCGCCAGGTCGGTTGTCCGAGCACCGCCGCGGCCTTGAACAAGGCGGAGACCGCCAGCGCGTTGGCGTTGCAGTAGACGGTGCGGTCCAGCGGCGGCACCTGCCGGTGGCTGCGCTCCTTGGCGTCACAGACGAAGTAGTCGGCAGCGCCATCCTGGCTGCCCGCGAAGGCGCCCGTGTGTTCGTCGCACATCGTGGTCAGCATCCACCGCACGATGCCTTCCGCCGCCGTGCGGTAGGCATCCTTGCCGAACACCTGATACCCCTCGAGGTAGGCGCGCAGCACGAGCGCGTTCTGGTCGAGCATCTTCTCGTGGTGTGGCGTGTGCCAGTCCGGCGTGCGCGAGAACCGGAAGAAACCGCCCTCGACGATGTCGTGCAGCGGACTCTCCATCATGCGATCGAGCGTCAGCGTGACGACCTCGCGCATGCGTTCGTCGTCGCGCTTGCTGACCTGCACGAGGGCGAAGTCGAGTGCTTCGGGGTGGGGGAACTTGATGCCTTCGCCGAAGCCGCCGTGACGATGGTCGAACTTCTCGTAGATCGCATCGGTGATGTCGTCGACCATCTCGCGGCGCAGACGTCCGCGCGGTGCCGCCGATCGATCGCTCTGGTGCGACCACAGCTCCTTCAGACCCCGCTGGATGTTCTGCTTGTCGTGGCGCCAGGCGGTGCGCACGCGCTCGAGTTTCTGACGCAGCGCGTCCGCGCCGAGGAAGTTCTCGTGGGCGATGAGCTCGCCATCCGGGGTGAGCCACGCGATGGTGGGCCAGCCACCGGTGCCGTAGCGCTGGTTCACGTCCGGGCGCCGTTCGGCATCCACGAGCACGGGCACGAAGCCTTCCTGGACCGTGGCCACGACCTGGGCGTCGGCGAAGCTCGTCGCCAGCAGCTCGCGGCAGTACTGGCACCAAGGGGCCGTGATGACCATCAGCACGGGCCGGTCGGCAGCGGCGGCGGCCTTCAAGGTCGCCGGTTCGAAGTGCTGCCATCGGATCGTGTTGGTCATGCGATGCTCGTGGTCGCTCGCGTCGTCTGCCTGTCGTTCCTTCCTATCGTCCTTATCGTCGCGTCACCCCATGGTAGAACAGCCCGCGCGTGCCGGCCTCGGCGACGCGACGTCCGCGGGTCGCGCGTCGCCTAGCTGCTCGGCACCTTGGGGTCGCGGCCCTGGTCCTTGCCCTCGGCGAGGTGCGGCTGGAAGGCGCCAAACCCGTCCAATGTCGGCTGCCGGATCTCGGTGCGGAGCACCGGTTTCCCCGTCGCCTTGGTGAACGGCACGCGCGGCACGTCGGCCCACAGGGTTTCCAGGCTGTAGTACTCACGCGCTTCCGGCAAGAACAGGTGTACGACCACGTCGTCGAAGTCGAGCAACACCCAGGTCGACTCCTCGGTCTCCATGCCGCCCGTGTTGCGGCGCCGTCGACCGCGCAGCGCCTTGCTCTCGAGATCCAGTTCTTTGGCGAGGGCCTGGCCTTGGCGCGTGCTCTGCACGGTCGCGATGACGAAGTAGTCGGCGATCACGAGCGGCCCCGACACGTCCAGGATGACGATGTCGCTGGCTTGTTTCTCGTCGAGGCGCTGCGCAATCGACTGCGCCAGCTGCAGGGTGACGGGGTCGGGAGTCCTGTTCGGGTCAGCAGGTCTCGTGGTGCGGAGCGAACGCTCGGATGTGGGGGTGCTCAAATCTCGGTTCTCAGGGCGGGGTGATGGCCGCCGACTGCGGGAAGGATTGCGGGCGCCAGGGTAGCCGTAACCCCCCAGGTCCAGACCTGTCCCGAAACGAAAAACCCCGAGGCGCCGGGCGGTGCCACCGGGGTCAGACTCGACCTGATCGGGCCGGTTACTTGAAGAGCGGCAGTGCGATCAGGGCCGCGATCGACATGAGCTTGATGAGGATGTTGATCGACGGGCCGGCCGTGTCCTTGAAGGGATCGCCGACCGTGTCGCCGGTAACCGCTGCCTTGTGGGTGTCGCTGCCCTTGCCACCGAGGTGGCCGGCCTCGATGTACTTCTTGGCGTTGTCCCAGGCGCCGCCGGCGTTGGCCATGAAGAGCGCCATCATGACGCCCGCCGCGGTGGCGCCGGCGAGCAGGCCACCAGCCGCTGCCCTGCCGAAGATCATGCCTGTCGCAACCGGGGCGACGATGGCGAGCAGCCCTGGCAAGACCATCTCGCGCAGTGCCCCCTCGGTCGAGATGGCGACGCAGCGCGCATAGTCGGCTTCGCCGCCGGTGCCGTCCTTCAGGCCCTTGATCTCGCGGAACTGGCGGCGGACTTCCTCGACCATCGCGTTGGCGGCCTTGCCGACCGCCTTCATGGCCATCGAGCTGAACAGGAACGGCAGCATGGCGCCGATGAACAGGCCCATGACGACCTCCGCGTTGTCGAGGCCGAGGTTGACTCTGGCTGCGACCTTGTAGGCGGCGAACAGGGCCAGCGCCGTCAGCGCGGCGGAGCCGATCGCGAAGCCCTTGCCGATCGCGGCCGTCGTGTTGCCCGTGGCGTCGAGCGAATCCGTGCGCTTCCTCACTTCGGGCGGCTGGTGCGTCATCTCCGCCATGCCGCCAGCGTTGTCGGCGACCGGGCCGTAGGCATCGACGCCGAGCGAGATGCCGAGCGTGCTCAACATGCCGACCGCAGCGATGCAGATGCCGTAGATGCCCGCGAGCGCGTTGCAGAGGAAGATCGCGAGCGCCAACAGGAGCGTCGGGATCCACGTCGAGGCCATGCCCGTGGCGAGGCCGTAGATGATGTTCGTGGCGGCGCCGGTCTGGGACTGTTGCGCGATCGTCTGCGCGGGCGCCATCTTCTCGGACGTGTAGTACTCGGTGACCTTGCCGATCAGCACGCCGACGACGAGGCCGATGACCATCGCGAAGTAGACACTCCAGTGGCCGTAGACCTCGGCATGGTCGGCGACGACCGCCGGCTGCGGCTGCATCAGTACCGTGACGAGCGCGCCGCCGATGATCAGGAACACCGATGCCGCGATGAGGCCGCCGAACAGCGCCGCCGACAGCCGGCTCTCGTCGTCCGCTTTGACGCGGAAGGTGCCGAGGAAGCTCGCGATGATGCCGATCGCCGACAGCACGACCGGGTAGAGGAGCAGGCTCGTCTGGGCGGCCATTCTTTCGTCCGTTTGGAGGCCCACTGGCACCAGCGACCAGCCGATGACGGCCGTCGAGACGATGGCGCCGACGTAGCTCTCGAACAGGTCGGCACCCATCCCGGCGACGTCGCCGACGTTGTCACCGACGTTGTCGGCGATGACCGCGGGGTTGCGCGGGTCGTCCTCGGGAATGCCCGCTTCGACCTTGCCGACGAGGTCGCCGCCGACGTCGGCCGCCTTCGTGTAGATGCCGCCGCCGACGCGCGCGAACAGCGCGATCGAGGAAGCACCGAAGCTGAAGCCGAGCACGTAGTTGACGAAGTTCGTGTCGCTCGTCCGGTAACACATCATGAGCAGCGTGATGCCGAGCAGGCCGACCCCGACGACCGTCATGCCCATGACCGTGCCGGACTTGAAAGCGACGTCGAGGGCGCCGCCGAGGCTCGTCTTGGCCGCTTGCGTCGTGCGCACCGCAGCGCGCGTCGCGCAGTGCATGCCGAAGTAGCCGGCTCCGGCCGAGGACGTCGAGCCGAGCACGAACCCGAATGCGGTCTTCCAGCCGAGGAACTGGTTCTTGCCGTCGTCGGGGCCCAGGCACAGCAGCACGAAGACGACCGCGATGAACACTGCCAGCCACCGGTACTCGGCGTGCAGGAACGCGCGGCCACCCTCCTGCACGGCGCGCGCGATCTTCTGCATCGCTTCGTCACCGGGGTCCTTCAGCATGATCTGCTTGAACAGGTGGATGGCGTACGCAAGGCCGGCGGCCGCAATGACGAACGAGAGAAGGTTCCAGAAGAAGTACATGGTGTCGATCGGCCGGCGAGCGAAGGCCTGGCCCTGCGAAGGGGGCGGCACCTTAGCCGCGGGGACCATCCGGGGGCAAGCGCGACGAGCTGGCGATGTCGGTCGGCGACGGTTCGGCCGTTTGGTCGTCCATCGGCGAGGTGGTGCTGGGGTCGCCACCTTGTTCCTGGCCTGGGTCGCCAGGTGTCGGCGGTGCTTGATGCACGGGCCGCTGCGGCTGCACGAACGTCTCGGCGGGCTGCCGCTGGCGCGCAGGACGCCGGCGCTTGCGCCAGAACCAGAACAACATGGCAAGCAGCACGCAGCCGCCGAGGCTGCCCCACAGCATGCCCCGTTCGACCTTCTGCACGGTCGTGATCATGCTCTCGATGAAGGTCGCGCTGTGGTAACCGAGCCACGTCAGCAGCGGCACGATGAGCACGATGCCGAGGCCGTCCAGCAGCAGGAACCGGCGCCAGGACATCTTCATCGTGCCGGCCGTGAAGAACGCGACGACGCGCAGACCGGCGAGGAACCGGGCGATGAAGATGACGAGGTCGCCGCGCTTCCTGAACCAACGGTCGAAGCTGGCGAGGCGCTGTTTGGTGATCAGCAGACGCAGCCAGCGCAGTCGCAGCAGGCGGACCCCGAAGACGCGGCCGAGCACGTAGGGCAGCAGGTCGCCGGCCAGGATCGCCCCTCCGCACCAGAGCATCATCCAGTGCAGGATGGCGTTCTCCGGGAAGCGAGCGCACACGTAGCCCGCGGCCAGCAGCACGATCTCTTCTGGCAACGGCACGCCGATGCTGCACAGCAGGAACACCAACGCAACTCCCACGTAGGGGTACTCGGTGATGGCTCCTACGATCTGGTCGAACATGCGGGCGGATCAGCGAAGGTAGGGCAGCAGCGGTGCCATGCGGGCATCGACGGCAACCGCTGCGAGGTCGACGGTCGCCTCGCCGCGCAGCCAGCGTCGCACTTCGTCGAGGCGGTCCCGCCACTCCGTGGCCAGACCCCGATCGCGGACATCCGCGCTGCGCACGATGGCGGTGTCGAGGACCAGCAGCGCGCGTTGGCGATCGCCAGCGGCGAGGAAGCCGGCGGCCAGGTTGGGACCCAGGAACGTGCGTTGTTCGCGCACGGCGGCCGTGGGGGAGAGGGCTTCGGCCTCGGCGAGGTAGGTGTCCGCCATGGCGGCCGGACCGCCGATCGGACGCAACAGCTCACCGAGTCCCGGTTCCTGGGCAACGGCCACCTCGGGCAGGAACGCCATCGTCTGGAGCAGTTCGCCTTCGCGGCGACCGGCAAGAGCGCGGGCGCTCTCGAGCCAGGCCAGCGCAATCTGGAGTCGTCGTTGGGCTGCGCTTGCACGTTCTGCGCTGGTCGTGGCGAGGCTGCCGCCATCGAGTGCGAAGCGGTACGCGAACACGGAGTGCCCATCGGTCCAGCTCGGCAACAGGTGCATGATCTGCTGCGCGCGAGCGAACGTCTCGGTGGCATCGCCGCGCCGACTTGCCTCGTTGAAGGCGCTCCAGGCGAACGGCAGCATGGCGGGGCGCACGAACCAGGCCGCGATCTCACGGGCGGTGGCACTCGTCGGCGGCACCAGGATGCAAGCGCCGGCCAAACATGCCGCGGCCGCCACGAGGAAGGGCCGGCTCGTCATCGGCGGAGCCTGGAACGCAGGAGCATGGCCAGGATCATGGCGAGCGACCCCACCACCAGGGAAGGGATGCAGGCCGGGAAAACCGATGCGGTCGGCAACCAATGGCCGCGCATCACGAGCAACAACGCATCGGACATGGGGCCGAGGCCGCCGATCGTCTGCAGGAAGAGCAGACTCACGATGACGGTGAGCACGGTCGGGATCGCGGCCTTGGCACCACAGAGGCAGCCGACCGCGAGCGCCACGAAGGTCGGCACGAGGGCCAGCAGTGTCATGCAGAGCCCGTTCCAGAGACCGGACCGCGGTGCCGCGGCGACGACCGTCACGGCGCCGCGCGGAAAGAACAGCGGCACCGTGCCCTCGAGTAGTTCGAGGTCGAGCCGCTGGAACGTGGTTGCGGCGAATGCCACGCGGACCAGTTGCCCGGTCTGGGCGAACGCGACTTCGGCCGTCGTCAACGGCATGCCATCCGCGAACACGGCGAGCTTGCTTCTGCGCATCGGGCCTGCGGGCAGGGACGCGAGTGGCCGCAGCAGCAGCTCGGTGCAGGCGATACCCGGTGCCTGAAAGCGCAGGCGCCGCTGTTGCTGGTCGAGCATCGGCGCGAACGGCGGCTCCAGTTCGAGTTGGGCGCGGGCGGTCGTCGGGGCGCCGAGGCCAGGCGCCAGCAACGTCACCAGGGGCAGCGACAGCAGGCCCTGCACGCACAGCACCGCGAGGGCGACCGCGCCGCAGCCGTGCAACCGACCACGCTGCAGCCGCTGCAGCCAGTCCGCACCCG
>JAYUCN010000668.1:0-3746 GCA_043740335.1 Planctomycetota bacterium | reverse complement strand
CCGCCGAACGCGAACAACGTGATGCTGCCCGCCACCGCCCCATAGAGGTCGACCGACATGCTGCTGCCGACCGACGGGAACCTGGTGGCGCCGATCTGCGGTCGCACACCGTTGCTGCCGAGGCAGCCTTCCCCGAACGTCGTTGGCAGGGTCGCAGGGAGGAGTTGCCCGCGGATTTCGCCGCCGGGATTGGCGGCGGTGTGGATGTTCACGTACCAGTTGCCGGCGCGCATGTTGACGAGGTCGGCGGGAGTCGGGACGTAGGTCGCGCTGAGCGACGGGCCGGCGATCACCAACCCGAACACGATGCCGCCGTTGACGCCGACGGGGCCGAGGTGCACATGCGCTGCGATCGGTGGCCCGGTCAACCCTCCGAATGCGCCGGTCAGGTTCAGCGTGCCATTGGGCGAGAGGATCAGGCTGGCACCGCCGAGCCCGGGTGAGCCGTTCGGCGGCACCTGCTGCGCATCGTCGATCGCCGCGACGAAGTGGTCCCCGACGTCCTTCAGCATCTGCGCGCGGATCTCACCGCCCGGGTTGGCGTTGGTGTGGACGTTCGCGTAGCAGCCGTTCGCCTTCCACGCGGTCACTTGCGCCGCGGTCAGGCGGCCACTGACGCCGCAGTACGTGCCGGCGCCGCCGTTGAGCGGAACGATGACCCCGCCGTTGACGCCCGCGGGGGCCTGATGGAAGTGCGCGGCCGTGACGGCTGACCCGAAGCCGCCGCTGCTGACCATGTAGACGACGCGGTTCTCCGGCTCGTGCAGGTAGGCGACCGCGGTACCGGTCGCGACACTGGCGTTCGGCGGCACTTCCTGCGCGCCTGATAGCACACCCGTATAGCGCGTGCTCACGGACGGCACGACCTGGCCGCGGATCTCGCCGCCGCCGTTGGCGGGGGTGTGCACGTTCAGGTAGGTGCCGCTCGCGGCCAGCGCCGCCGCCTGCGCGGGGGTCAACACCGCGGTGGCCGTGAATTGACCCGCGCCGGCGGGAGCGAGCGGCACGGCGATGCCCCCATTCACACCGATGGCACCCAGGTGCAGGTGCGCGCCGGTCGGCGCTCCCGACAGCAACTCGTAGAACACGAAGATGCGGACGCTGTTGGTCACCGTGTCGTGGCGCACGACGCCCCAACCGCGACCGGCGGTCACGACCGGCGGCACTTCCTGCGCGCCTTCGAGGGCGGCGGAGTAGTAGTTCTGGGCGAGAGCGACGGACGCCAGGAGTACTGGGGCTAGGAATCGAAGCATGGTGATCCTCGGTGAGTGACGAAGGCGAAGAGGTGGGGGAAAGCCTGGCCCGTGGCTGGATGCAGGAGATGCGACGGGCAGCCGTTCCACACTACGCCACGGACACCGCCTTGCGAAGGGGGGGCTGTATTCAGCACCGGCAGGTGAGACTCGCCGCACCGGGTCGGCGCGACTCCCCCCGTCTGGCAGCCGATGAACGGCGCATGCAAGGACTCATGCTGGTCGCGTTCGCCGTACTGTTCACCGGGTGTGGCCGGGCGCCGCGAGAGACGGCGCGGCCCGAGCCCGGGGCGCCCGCGTCCGTGATCGCGGCGCCGGTGCTGGCGCCGATGGTGGCCCGCGAGCGGTTGCTGGAGGATCTCGGCCAGCAGCAGCAGCAGGCGCGGGAGCGTGCAGCCGTGTTCGACGATGCTGCCGGCCGCGACCGCTGATTCCGGTGCAGAGGCTCAATACCCGGACGCCTTGCCACTGAACCGTCGATCGGCGACGCCCATGTACCAGTTGGGGCCCTTCACCAGAATGGTGTGGGCATCACCCTGCGGGCGTGGTCCCTGGCGGACAACGGTGTGTCCCATCTCTGCCAAGGTCACCATTGCCGCCGGATAGAGTTCCGGCGCTTCAAACGTGATCTGGTCGGGAAACCACTCGTGCGAAAGGCGCGGCATCTCGACCGCAGTCGACAGCGGCATGCCGAAGTCGAACACGTTCTCGAGCACGCAGAGAATCGTGTGGGGTATCCCCTTGCTGCCAGGACTGCCCGTGACCAACACGACCCGTCCGTCCTTGGTGACGATCGTCGGCGTCATCGAACTCAGTGGGCGCTTCCCGGGAGCGATCGTGTTGGGCGCGGTGCCGATGATCCCCTTCGTGTCCGTGACACCAGGGAACAGGTTGAACGCGCGCATGTCGTTGTTGAGCAGGAATCCCATGTCCTTGACGACGATGCGCGAACCCCAGAGACGTTCCAGGGTGTACGTGTTGCCGACTGCCATGCCCTTGCGATCGATGATCGAGAAGTGCGTTGTGTTGGCGTCCTCCCGGGAGAGCTCGAGGTCGCCGGCGATGGCTTCACTGCGTGTCGCCTTGGCCAGGTCGATCGTTCCGGCAAGGCGCCTCCCATATTCGGGCGTGATCAGTTCCGGGGGCATCGCTGCGAACGCCGGATCCGCCAGATGGAGCGCGCGGTCATGGTTGGCCCGGCGCATGGCTTCCGCCATCACGTGCAGGGTCTTTGGCGACCAGCGGCCGAAGGACTGCAGATCGAACATGCTCAACATGTTCAACTCCGCCAGCAGGACCACGCCGCCAGAGCTCGGCGGCGGCGGGACATGGACGTCATAGATGCCCAGATAGCGCGTCGTCAGCGGCTTCCGTTCGATCGCCTGATAGTTCGCCAGGTCGTCGGCCGTGATCAGACCGTTGCCCCGCGACATCTCGGCCACGATCGCCCCGGCGATCGATCCGGAATAGAAGGTGTCCGGACCCTGGTCGCCGAGGACTGCCAGGGTGTGGGCCAGGTCCGGCTGCGTCATCACATCGCCCGCATGCCAGGTGCCACCGCCGGGTTTACCGAACACCCGCTGGAATTCGGGGAAGTCGGCCGCATCGATCAGGATGCCGTTCAGTGATTTCGCGACATACTCGTCGACGAGGAACCCATCCCGCGCCAGCGCCACCGCCGGTTGCAGCAGGCGCGACCAGGGCAGGCTGCCGAAGCGACGATGCGCCAGCGCCATGCCTCGAACGGTTCCCGGCGTGGCGATGGCGCGGTGGGTGTATTGCGATTCCTCCTTCGTGTACATCGTCGGCCAGGCCGCAGCCGGCGCACTCTCGCGATAGTCGATGACCACAGGGTCCCCGTCGCCTGGAGCGGGATGCACCAGCATGAAACCGCCGCCGCCGATGTTGCCAGACAGAGGGTAGGTGACGGCGAGCGCGAATGCCGTGGCAACGGCGGCGTCCACCGCGTTGCCGCCCTGCTTCAAGATGGCAAGACCGGTGTCTGCGGCCGGCACCGACACCGAAACGACGACCCCGTTGCGGCATTCGATGTGATGGATGTCGTCCTGGAGAGGAAGTGCCGAGCGGGGCGTATCGTCACCAGCGGGTGGGCCGGCGCAGCCGTGCAACATCGCGAGGGCAAGCCACGGCAGCCGGGAGGGAGTGCTCATGTCTGAGGATGCCTGGGTTCGAGGGACAGTCATGATCGGTGGCTCAGAGCGGGCCGGCATTCGGGTCCTCCTCCGTGCCGTTCGGCGGCGGGATCGATGCGGAAGCAGCCCGGTGGTCGTTCCGCGTCATCGCATGGGCCACGCAGTGCAGCACCGAGGAGACACATAGAAACGACGTGGCCACTACTGGCCAGTACATCGCCGCATGTTGCGAGGCTCTCATCCATCCGTAGACCGCGAGCGCGAACGCGGCGCCGATCATGCGACCAAGTCCATCGACCAGGTGCAGCAATCCCAGGCAGGTGCTCATGCCCGGTCCGCC
>JAYUCN010000667.1:0-3748 GCA_043740335.1 Planctomycetota bacterium | reverse complement strand
ACATGGCCGGTCTCGCCAAGGTCGCCGGCATCGTGCGCGAGAACATCAAGCCGCAGACCGATCGCTGGGTGTTCGGAGACGGCCACGGCGTCATCGTGCTGGCCGAGGGTCGTCTGCTGAACCTCGGTTGCGCCACCGGCCACCCGAGCTTCGTGATGAGCAACTCGTTCAGCAACCAGGTCATCGCGCAGATCGAGCTGTTCAACAACCACACCAAGTACGACAAGTGCGTCTACACGTTGCCGAAGCACCTCGACGAGAAGGTCGCGCGGCTGCACCTCGGCAAGCTCGGCGCCAGGCTGACGAGGCTCAGCAAGAAGCAGGCGGAGTACCTGGGCGTGTCGGCCGACGGCCCGTTCAAGCCGAGCCACTACCGCTACTGATCGCGACCAGCACCGCGAGTCTGCCGATCAGAAGACTGTCGCGGTCGAGATGGGCCAGAACCGCACGCGCACGCGGCCCTTGAGCAGTTCCTGCGCGACGAGCCCGAACTCGCGCGAGTCGCAACTGATCGGGCGGTTGTCGCCAAGCACGAAGAAGTGCTCGCGCGGCACCGTCTGCTCCTCCAGGTCCTGATGATCGGGGATGCAGCCGTACGAATCGGCGGCATCCCCGTTCACGAACAGGACGCCACCGCTCATGGCGATGTGATCGCCGGGCAGTCCGACGATGCGCTTCACGAAGTCGACCGCCGGGTTGCGTGGATAGCGGAGCACGACCACGTCGCCGCGCCCGACTTCGCCTAGGTTGTAGGAGACGCGGTCGACGACGAGGCGGTCGCCGTCGTGCAGGCAGGGCTCCATGGAGTTGCCCTTCACGATCGACACCTGGATCACGAACAAGTGCACGGCGACCATCAACAAGGCCCCGAGCAATGCATCCAGCACGAACCGCGTGCCCCGCGGCGCCCGGCGCTTCTGTGGGCGTGCGACTGGCTGCCCCCGGTCGTGAGCGAAGTCGGGCGCATCGTGACGGGCACGGAATCCGAGCAGCATGGCCTGCGCTATCGACCGCCAGCGCCTTCTGCTTGATCGGCGCCATCGCTGTGCGCGGGCGTCGCCGGGCGGTCGCATGGGCGGCAGGCACCCGGCGAGTGATTCAGCGGTCGGTTCGTCAAGTCGGACTAGGGGATGTTCCGAAATCCGGAGTCAGAACCTCGCTACCTGCCGACAGCCACGACACATGAAGCACTCGACCCTGAACCAGATCGCGCTTCAGGAGAAGACGCGCCGAGAGATCCTCCACAAGAGCGATCTCATCCCACCGTTGCCCGATCTCGTCGTGCGCTTGCTCGGTGTGCTCAACCGGAAGGAGACGGAACCGCAGGATCTCGAGCGGGTCATGCAGAACGACCAGGTGCTCGTCGCCAAGATGCTGGCGATGGTGAACTCGCCCTTCTACGGGCTCAACCGCAAAGTTCGCACGGTCAAGGACGCGGTGATGGTGCTCGGCTTCCGGGGCGTGCGCAGCCTCGTGCTGGCGACCAGCGCGGCCAAGTTCCTGCAGCGTGACTATGCTTGCTATGGCCACCAACCGAAGGGCCTCTGGGTGCATGCGGTGAGCGTCGCGGCAGGCGCTCGTTCGCTGGCGAAGTTCTGCAAGATGAGTGCGGACGAGGCGGAGCAGCTGTTCGTCGCCGGGCTCCTGCACGACATCGGCAAGCTGGTCCTCGTGCCCCATCTGAGCGAGCTGGTGAAGAATGATGCGCCGCCGGCCTCGATGACCGAGCTCGAGCAAAGAACGATCGGGATCGACCACACGGAAGCCGGGGCCTTGGTGACGGCCAAGTGGAACCTCGCGGTGGAGATCCAGGAGGTCATCAAGTCGCACCACGAAGAGGCCGATCCGGCCGTCACGAAGTTCACCGCGGTGGTTCGTCTGGCGGATGCGGTCGCGCACGAGCGGGGCACCGGCTACTTGCCGGGGCGGGCTCCCGCGGCGATCGTGTTGCCCACGGACCTGGCGGCGTTGGGGCTCGGCGTCGAGGCGTGGTCGGCCGTGCGGGATGCCTTGTCGGCGACGATGGACGAGGCCGTGTCGGCACTCTCGAACCTCAGCAGCTGAGGACGCCGGTGACCATCACCATGCACCCATGGCACGATGCGTCGACGCTGGCGGCGCTGCACGCCTGCCGCTCGCAGGACGAACTGGAACGCGAATTCGCCGAGGGCCTCCGTCAGCTGTTGCCAGGCATCCCCCTTGCGCTGTGCGTGACCGACGACGGCAGCGAGGGTGACATGGTCCGGTTCGCGCTCGGCGAAGCATGCCCGGCTCGAGTCGGCGAACCGCTCGATGACTCCACCTGGCCGCTGCCGGCGGACCAGCGGCTGGCGATCCGCTATCGCAGCCACGTGCTCGGCGAACTGCTGGTCGGTACAAGCCTCGGCGCAGAGCAACGCCGCCTCGTTGAGACCGCGCTGACGCACTACGGCACGGCGCTGGTCACCCTCACGTTGAACCACGAGTCGCAAAAAGCCACGGACAACTACTGCGCCAGCCTCGCCGCACTGGAGGAGGGCATCGTGCTCTTCCAGGAAGAGGATCCCGCTGCCGTCAACGCGCGGTTGCTCAGCCTCGCCTCGAGCATGGTCGCTGCCACCGCCTCTGCCCTCTACGTGCTGCGGGAAGTCGGCAAGATCGGATCGGGGCTCCGCCTCGAACAGGCCCTCGGCATCCCCGAGAGCATGCTCGCTGGCTTCCATGCTGTCGGCGGCAGCCTCTGGCCCGATGTTCTGCTCGGCCAACCGGCACAGATCGCCTGCCGCGATGACTCGGGTGCGATGGCGATGCTGGCGCCGGAGTGCGTGCCCGCAATCCTCCAGAATCTGGTCGTGATGCCGCTGCGTTACCACGGCGTCGAAGCCGGTGTGTGCCTGCTGTTCAATCCGGACGCGAACCCGACGAACTCACGCGACCTGCTCGGACGCCTGCAGAGCCTTGGCCAGCTCGGCGCGGCGCTGTTGCACAGACTGCATCTCGAAGCGATGACGGCGGCCAATCGCTCGATCGAGCGGGAACTGCAGATCGCGGAGACGATCCAGCAGCGGTTCCTGCCGAGCCAGGCGCCGGCCACCGAGGGCTTCGAGTTCTCGTGGCGCGTCATCTCTGCCCAGAACATCGGTGGTGACTACCTCGACCTCCTGGGCTCGGGCATCGGTGACATCCATGCGGTCGTCGCCGATGCGTCGGGACACGGCATCAACTCGGCCCTGCTCATGAGTTCGTTCCGTTCGACGTACCGTGGCAACGCGGCTCGCGTGGAACCGAACGCACTGGCCGCCGCGCTCAACGGCGAAGTCGTGCACGAAGTCGGGCCGACCGGGATGTTCATCACGGCGGCGTTCCTGCGGCTCGAGCAGACGACCCGCCGGATCACGCTGTGCAGTGCGGGACACAACCCGACGCTGCTCTTCCGCAGCAAGTCGGGCAAGGTCGAGAGCATCGAGTCCCACGGTCCGCCGCTCGGGTTCCTCGAAGGGGCCACCTACACCTGCCACGAGACCCGCATCGAGCCCGGCGACGTGTTGATGCTCTACACGGATGGCATCACCGAAGCGGCCAATGAGGACCTCGACATGTTCGGCGAGGAACGACTCGGCGCGATCCTCCGGGAGCACGCGACCGCCGGCGCCGAAGCGGTGCTCGCTGCGGCCAGGCGCGGACTGGTCGAGTTCACGGGCCGCGAACGCTACGACGACGATGTCTCGCTGATGGTCATCAAGGCGCGCTGACGCGAAGCGCTGGAGAG
>JAYUCN010000666.1:0-3750 GCA_043740335.1 Planctomycetota bacterium | reverse complement strand
CCAGCCCTCAGGTACCGACCGGCAACGAACGCGATGTCGCCGAGACCAGCGGCATCGACGGCAAGGTCATCGAACGCGCTGCCGCACGACTCGCCGCTCTGCAACCGCGGCTCAACATGGTAGCCCTCGCCGCGAAGCTCGGTGGGGCCGAATTGCTGCTGCCGGCCATGGGCTGCAACGTGCTGCCTGCCGACACGGCGGCTCAGACACAGCAGAGCGTCACGGAGTACTCGAACCGCCAGCTGACGATGAAGCAGAACGCGGTCAACTGGCAGGCGGCGCCGGCCGCCGCGGGCGCGAAGCTCGCTGCGGAGAACACCGTTGGCCCGATGGTGCCGTTCTGGCTCGACGATGTCGGCACGCCCTGCCTCGTCTTCGCGCGTCGTGTGCGTGAGGCAGGCGTCGTGCACCTGCAGGGTGTCGTCGTCGATTGGCCACAGCTGGAACGCGAGCTGCTGCTGCTCGTGCAGGATCTGTTCCCGGCCGGGTGCACGCAGATCCTGCGGTGCGACGCGCCGACGATCGCGGAACAAGCGACCATGCTCGCGTCGGTCCCCGCGCGCGTTTGTGCGACGCCCGGGTCGAGCCTCGCGAGCGGCCTGCCCATGGGCATGATCCTGTGGCTCACGTGGGGGGTCACGCTGCTGGCGCTCGGCGTGCTCGGCTTCACGCTGCGCGCGGCGATCGGCTTCGGTGAACGGCGCGCGCGCTTCGCGTCGGCGGTGACGCACGAACTGCGCACGCCGCTGACGACGTTCCGCATGTACAGCGAGATGCTCGCCGAGGGCATCGTCACGGATCCCGTGGCGCAGCGTGAGTACCTGTCGACGCTGCAGCGCGAATCGGATCGCTTGTCCCGCGTCGTCGAGAACGTGCTCGGCTGGTCGCGGCTCGAGGAGGGGCGCTTCGCGAGCCGCCGCGAACGTCACGCCGTTCTCGGTCTCGTCGAGCGCGGCGCCCCGACTCTGCAACGGCGTCTCGGCGATGCCGGCATGACGCTCGAGGTTGTCGTCGACGAAGCAGCGCGCGAAGCCGTGCTCACGACCGACGAGGACGCCGTCGGGCAGATCCTGTTCAACCTCGTCGACAACGCGGCAAAGTACGGCAAGGGTGGCGAGGCAAGCGTCGAACTGCGCGTGAGTGCGCGCGATGGAACGGTGGTCTTCGCGGTGCGCGACCACGGTCCCGGTGTGCCAGCCGCCTACCGGCGCCGCATCTTCGCACCGTTCGACCGCGGGTCGGTGCCAGCCTCGAGCAACGATGTGCCGGGTGTCGGTCTCGGGCTCGCGCTCGCGCGCGGCCTCGCGCGCGACCTCGGCGGCGATCTCGTGCTTGACGAGGCGGTTCGGGACGGTGCCTGCTTCGTGCTGACGCTGCCGCAGGCGTAGCAGTCGCTACCGCAACTTCTCGAACTCGTCGCCGGGCGTCCAGGTCGGCGCTGCGTCAGCGTTCGCCGTGCGCAGCAGGCACGCGAGCAGGACCTGCAAGTCGGCGACCGCACCGTCGAGGTTCCACCACGGTGCCAGCTCGTCGGTCGGTTGGTGGTAGTGTACGGTCGTGAAGCTGTTCTTCATGCGGCGCCGGTCTTCGGGGCGATCGAGGAAGTCCTTGCCCGACTTGAAGTAGGCCGCCGGCACGCCGATGCGCACGAAGTTGAATTGGTCGCTGCGGTAGAAGAGCCCGAGGTTGGGATCGCTATCGGGTTCGATGCGGCGGCCGTGCGCCTTGGCGACTGCCTCGGCGAGTGCGGTCAGGCTGTTCTTGCCATGGCCGATGAACTCGATGTCGTTCGTCATACCCCAGACGTTGAGGCCGTCGACGTTGAAGTTCGCGATCAGATGCTGTCGCGGCACACTCGGGTTCTGCGTGTAGAACTGGGAACCCAACAACCCCGCCTCTTCGGCCGTCACGGCGAGGAACAAGAGGCTGCGCCGCGGTGCCTTGCCGAGCTGCCCGCAGGCGCGCGCGAGCGCGAGCAGGCCGGCGCAGCCCGACGCGTTGTCGACGGCACCGTTGTAGATCGCGTCGTCGCCGCGCGGCCTACCGATGCCGAGATGGTCGAAGTGCGCGGTGACGACGACGTACTCGTCGCGCAGCTTCTCGTCGCTGCCGGGCAGCACACCGAGCACGTTGCCGGACTGGATCTCGCGCACCGTGTTCTGGATCGCGAGGTCGATCGTGACGCCGAGCGGCACGGGCGCCTGCCCGCCCTTGTTCGCTGCGGCGCGCAGGGCGTCGAGGTCCTGGCCCCCGAGCGCGCACAGCTTCTGCGCCGCGTCCTCCGTACACCACGAGCGGATGCCGAGCGTCGGCTGGTCCTTCTGGAACGGCAGCCAGAAGTTCTCGCGGCCGTGGTTGGCCTGCACGACCTGGAACGGGTACCCGGCCGACTCGGTCGTGTGGATGATGATGACGCCGAGCGCGCCGCGGCGCGCCGCCTCTTCGTACTTGTAGCTCCAGCGGCCGTAGTAGAGGCGCGTCTTGCCGGCGAAGCGGGCCGGGTCGTCGGCCGGGTCGTTGTTCATGACGAGCAGCACCTTGCCGTGCACGTCGGTGCTGCCGAAGTCGTCCCACTGCTGTTCGGGTGCGTGGATGCCGTAGCCGACGAAGACGAGTTCGGCATTGCGCCACGCGGCCGTCGCGTCGGGATTGCCGGCCACTGCCGTGAAGTCGTCGGGTGCCCGGAACGCGGCGGACCCGGAGTTGCTCGTCGCGGACAGCGTCGCCGTGACCGCGCTCGTGATGCCGAGGATCGGCACGGGCTGCACCCAGGAGCCCTCGGCGCCGCCGGGCTGGAGGCCGTGCGACTGCATCTGCGTCGCGATGTACTCGCGCGCGAGCAGGTCACCGCGCGTGCCGACGCCGCGACCTTCGAGCAGGTCGCTCGACAGGAATCGCACGTGGGCCGTGAGTTCGTCCTTCGTGATCTGGGACTCGATGGTGCTGCTGCAGCCAGCGATGGTGAGCAGGAGGAGGGGGAACGAGAACTTCATGACTTCGGTTTCAGCAGGAAGGAGAGGTCGCAGGGCGGTGTGAACTCCTCGGCGGCGAGGTCGCGACGGAACAGGCGTGCCTTCGTCGTGCCACGCAGTTCCATACGGTCGCCTTCGACGCGCAGCATGCAGCCTTCGCGCATGCCGAGCACGGGCGTGTCGTGTTCTTCGTGGAACTGGCGGATGCGCTCGTCGCGCGTCTCGCCCATGTGCGTGCTGCTCGGGTCGGGCTCGAGGTAGTGCGCGTTGATCTGGAATGGCACGAGCTGCAGCGCCGTGAACGAGGGCGGCTGCACGATCGGCATGTCGTTGGTCGTGCGGATCGACAGCGTCGCGACGTTCGTGCCCGCACTGCTACCGATGTAGGGCATGCCACCGAGCACGCGGCGCTGGATCACGTCGAGGAGTCCGGTCCGATGGAGCGCGTCGAGCAGGCGGAACGTGTTCCCCCCGCCGACGAACACCGCCTCGACGAACCCATCGACGACGAGATCGACGAGGTGCCTCGGGTTTCCGTGCTCGTGAGCCGAGAACAAGGAGTGTCCGAAGGGTGCGAACGCGGCGCGGGCCTTCGCCGCGTACTCATCGTGGTCGTGCAGCGCATACGGCACGAACAGCACGCGCTTCCTGGCACCGAGGAAGTCGCCAATCTCCGCCGCGCAATGCTCGAGGTAACCACCTCCGTGCATCGTCGAGTTGCTGATGAGCAGCAGGCGCAGCTTGGTGCGATCGCCTTCCGAATGGGTCGCCTCGACGC
>JAYUCN010000665.1:0-3755 GCA_043740335.1 Planctomycetota bacterium | reverse complement strand
CCAGCGAACTGGCGCGAGAAGTCAACGCCGCGATGGTCGGCAAGACCGGGAGTGCCCCGTGAAGCTCCGCGTGCTGCTCGAGAAGGAGGGCCCCGACTCCCGGACGATGCGCAGCGAGGACTTCGTGGTCGACGCGGGCAACCCGCTGACCTTCGGTCGCGCCGCCGACCAGAACCGGCTGGAGATCCCGGACACCAAGCGAATGGTCAGCAGCCGCCATGGTCGCATCGAACTGCGTGCCGATGGCTGCTACGTGCTCGACCTCGGCAGCATGAACGGCACGACGTTGGACGGCGTCACTGTGGAGGGCGAGGCCGGCGCCCTGCTGACCAACGGCTGCACGATCGGCGTCGGCAGCTTTCGTCTGAAGATCTTCCTGAACGCGGGCGCGAACTCCTCCGCAACCGCACCGGGTTCGGATCTCGATGCGACGATGTTCAGCTTCGATCCCGAGCAGCTCGCCACCACCGCCTGGGATGCGCTGTGCAAGACCATGGCGCGCGAGCGCCGCCTCGTCGGGCCGGAACGGAAGCGACTGCTCATGGACGAACTGCGGCGCCACGTGCAGCAGCTGCCGCCACCGCAGGCCCGGGCCGTGCTGCAACGCGTACTGGCACGGGCGGGCGCCAGCGCACCGGGTGGCGAAACGGGTGAAGCGGAAGAACTGCTGCAGTCCTGCTGCACCGAGATGCAACGGCTCGCGCAATCGCTGGTCGCCGGCAGGAAGCTGGCCGGCAGCAAGGACGTGCAGCGCTTCGCCCAGCTCATGCAGGGTTTCTTCGAACTGACGTTGCGCTGGGTCGTGCAGTGCATGCAGGCCCGCACCGAGTTCGAGGGCCAGTTCGGCGCCGAGGTCACGATGGTGTTCGAACGCAGCAACAACCCACTGAAGGGTCAGAAACCCGAGGACCTGGGCAAGATGCTGCTCGACTGGTCCGGCGACCGCGACGCCCAGGCCGTGCGCAGCCAACTCGAGAGCATCTACCGCGACCTTACCGAGCACCAGCTGGGACTCCTGGTCGGCGTCAAGGAAGCAATCGCCGCCGTCATGGAGCGACTGTCCCCCGAAGGCATCGAAACCCTGGCCCAAAAGGATGCTGGCTGGCTAACCTCCAAGGGCGCCAAAGCCTGGGAGGTCTATCGCCAGATTTACCGCGAGTTCCTCGAGGAGAAGAGCAAGCTCTTCCAAGAGGTCATCTCACCCGCGATTCGGCGCGGCTACCTCGGATCGCACGAAGACCCGAAGCCGACCTGATTCTGTTTCCTGCGCGCCATTGCCGGCGCACTGAGAGGATTGATGAGAGCTACCCTGTTGATGTTGATGGCAGTCGTCGCCATGTCGTTCGCCGCTTGTTCCAGCATCAAGACCTTCGAACTCGGCCTGCACGGCGCCGCAACGCTCAATCTGAACCCAGACAAGCAACCGAACTCGGTGCGCGTGAAGGTGCTTCGGCTCAAGGGCGAGGAGTCGGCAAAGATGTTCACCAACGCGCCATTCGACGAACTCTGGAGCGATCCAATGACCGCCAAGGGCATCGTCATCGATGGCACGCCCCAGACCCTGTACGTCCCGGCCAGCGACCAGCGCGTGGTGTTGACCCTGCAGAGCGTGCCGCCCGAGGTCACGCATGTGGGCGTCCTGGGCCTGTTCAACGGTACGACTACCGAGGACCGCGTTGTGCTGACGCGCGATGAACTGGGCGGGGACTTGTGGCTCCACGATCACGCGATCTCCAAACAACCGCCGGCCACTGCCGAGCCCACGACCGGCAAGAAGCAGGGCCCCTGACATGACGCAGGTCGATCGCATTGTCTGGGACGAAGGCATGCTGCTGACGCCGCAGCACTTTCAGCAGTGGGATCGGCACGTGCAGGCCGAACTGCGCCGACGCGGAGCCATGCTGGCACCGCGGCACTGGGGCATGGCGACGCTGGTCTTCGATCCGGAAGCGCTGCGTGCCGGGGAACTCGGCCTCCAGGCAGCCGCCGGCGTGCTGCCCAGCGGGTTCCTGTTCGAAGCACCCAGCCCCGATCCGCTGCCGCCACCGCGCCGCTTCAAGGACTTGTTCGATCCGCGCGCCGAGGGCCTCGGCGTGCACCTGGCGATGCCGAGCCTGCGTCTGGGTGGCACCGCGGTCAGTGACGAGGGCGTGGAGGGCAACCGGCCAACGCCGTTCATTCGGCGGCGGCTTGCCGTGATCGACGAAGCCCGACCGGGCGCCAACCGGGAGATCGCCGTCGCGGTCCCCAACCTGCGCATCCTGTTCGAGGGCGAAGTGCTCGACGACTACGACCGCGTCCAGATCGGCATCGTGCAGCGCACCGAGACCGGTGCCTTCACGCTGGCGCCGGGCTTCGTCCCCACCAGCCTGCACCTGACCCCGGCACCTGCCCTGCTGTCGATGTTGCGACGCACGATCGAGATCCTGTCGACGCGCAGCGAAGAACTGGCGGGCCGCCAACGGCAAACCACCGGCATGGCCGGCGCCGCCAACCTGTGGCTCCTGCACACGATCAACAGCAGTCTGCCGATGCTCCTCCACCTGCACCGACAGGAGCGCGTGCACCCCGAACAGCTCTACTTGACGCTGGCGGGGTTGTCAGGGCAGCTGTGTACGTTCGCCGGCCGCGAACACCCGCGCAGCCTGCCGCACTACGACCACAGCAACCTGACCCAGACGTTCCGCGAGCTCGACCAGAAACTGCGCATGCTGTTGGAGACGGTGATCCCCAACCGCTGCATTCCACTCAACCTCGAGAAGAGTTCGGCGACGATGTATCAGGCCAAGCTGCCAGACGGCACGCTGTTGGAGGGCTCGGAGTTCTTCGTCGCCGTCGGCGCCGATCTGCCCGAGGACAAGCTCGTGCGCGAGTTCCCGATGAAGGCGAAGGTCAGCTCGCTCGATCGTGTGCAACAGCTGCTGATTATGGCCGTTCCGGGGCTCGCCCTGCGGCATGTTCCCAACCCACCCGAAGAGATCCCGGTGCAGCCCGGGCGCAGCTACTTCCGCCTGGACCGCACTGGCGAACACTGGGAAGCGATCAAGAGTTCGCATTCGTTCGCCTTCCACGTGCCGCCCGACATTGTCGGACTGAAACTCGAACTGATGGCCATCAAGGAGTGATGTCGTGCATGCAATCGAGGTGACCCGTGCGACGCGCCTGCCGGAACTGGCGGCCGAAGCGTTGGCATTCGCAGTGCAGATGCGCCGTGCGCAGGAGCCCAACCCCGAGACGCTGCGCGCGGAAGTGCGCAAGCTGTTCACCGAGTTGGACGCGGCAGCGCAGGCCGCCGGCAAGGACCCCACGCTCGTGCAGGCCGTGCGATACGCGCTGTGTGCCTTCATCGACGAGATCGTGTTGTCGTCGAACTGGAAGATCCGCCAGGACTGGGCCGGGCGGCCACTCCAGATGGACTACTTCAACGACTTCACTGCCGGCGAGGAGTTCTATCGCAAGCTCGAAGCACTGCGCGGCAGCACCGACCAGAACCGCAAGGAGGCGCTGGAGGTGTTCGGTCTGTGTCTGGGCCTGGGCTTCCGCGGCAAGTTCGCCGGCATGTCGGGCATGGAGGAGATCAAACTGCTGCGCGCGCGCATCCACGCCGAAGTCAGCGACGGCAACCTGGGGCCACAGGCGCTGTCGCCGCACTGGCAGGTCGACGAACACCTGCCGCAGCTGGTGCAACGCATTCCAGCCTGGGTGATCGCGACGTGCTGCGCCGGCCTGCTGCTCGTGCTGCTCCTCGTCCTGCG
>JAYUCN010000664.1:0-3756 GCA_043740335.1 Planctomycetota bacterium | reverse complement strand
GGCCGTCTCGCCCTTGGGCTTTCTGCCGGCACCTGCCCGGCGGCCGCCGTTCTGGCGGAACGGCAGCAGGCCTTGCTGCTGCTGCTGTTGCTGTTGTTTGCGAGCGCGAGCGGTCATTGTGATTGCGCAGATATTAGCGGCGTGGTGGCACGGCGTCAAGCAGTGTTCGTCGAATGTTCGGCCGCCCGGGTACGCGGCACTGCCGCAACCAATTCGTCTGGCACTCCCCCCAAGTTTCACCGACGAGCGGGCTCTTTCCCTGCGAAGTTGGGCTTGGGCGGATCCGTAGACCCCATCCTTGACCGAGGACGCCGCCGCGCAACGAGTCGCAGAGCAGTTGCAGTTGTTCTCGATGGCTGGCGTTCGTTCGCGCATCGAGCTGAATTCGCGACGCCTCGCGGGTCTCGCAATCGTGCAGCGCCTGAACAGGACGTGCGTGCCACCCGTGCGGGCGGCAGGGCCACGCATGCCAGAGCGGATGGGCGCGTGCTCGCCTTGGGCCTTGCGCTTGCACGAAGGACCCGTAACCAAGACCCCGATGAACGCCCCACAGCCGCCCGGTGCCGCGGCCCTGCTCGTGCCGATGCTCTGCGGCGTCGAAGCGGGCGTCGCCGTGCTGTGGCCTGCGGCACTGCAGCAGCCCTTCGCTGCAGCCCTGGCATGGACGCTTGGTGTGGTCGTCGTGGTCGCGGCGGCGTGGCGGCTGACGTCGCGCTTGCTGCCTGACGCGTCGACGTCGCTGTTCCTGCTCGCCACCTGCCTGCTCGGCGAGTCGATCGCCTCGGCGACCGTGGCCCTGCTGGGGCTCTTCGGCTGGTTCCGACTTGCCATCGTCGCCGCGCTGCTCTCAGTGCTCGCGTTGTGCGTGCAGCGGTGGGCCGGCCCGCCGCGGACCCTGCGGCACGTGCTGGGCGACCTGCTGTTCGGCCGCCGCTTCGACCTCGCGACGGTCGCCGCGTTCCTGTTCGTGCTCGGTGTGCTGGGGTTCGTCGTGCTCAATCAGGTGCGCTACACGATCCAGGATGCCGACAGCATGTGGTACCACCTGCCCATGGCGGGCGAGTGGGTGCGCACGGGGTCGCTGGCGCCGATCGAGGCGATCCCGCTCATCGGTGTGGGCTACCCCGGCTTCCGCCAGTCGATCGTCGCGTTCCTCTCGCTCACCACCGGCAACGTTCACCTGGCCCTGCTCGGCATCCTCGAGCTGCCGATGCTGGCTCTAGCCGTCTACGCGGTGGCGCGTTCGTTCGGTGCGCGCGCGGCGATCGCACTCGGTGCGGCCGGCTATGCGGTGACGACACCCGTCGTGTTGGGCGCTTGGAGCACGCAAGGCAACGACCTGTCGCTCGCGATCCACCTGCTGCTCACGGTGCTGTTCCTCGAACGCTGGTTCCTCAGCGGCGAGGTGCGGCACGCCACGCTCGCGGGCCTCGCCATGGGGGCGTTGGCGGCGATCAAGTTCTCGGGGCCTGGGTATGCCGTGATCGTGACGCTCGTCGTGCTGGTGCAGAACGGGCGGCGCTCGTCGTGGTCGTTCCACTCGGTGTTGGCGGCGGGTGGCGGGGCCCTGTTGCTCGGCAGTCCGTGGTATCTGCGCAACCTCGTCGCGTTTGGCAATCCGCTCTACCCGGCGCGCATGCAGTTCGGCGAACGTGTGATCTTCGACGGACCGCTCGGCAAGGACTACTTCGCGCCGAGCACACTCGGCTGGAACGTGCGCCCCCTGCTCGACCATCTGCAGCACTTCTCCGAGGCCCACGGTCCGCTCGTCGCCTTCGGTGCGTCGGGCTCGCTGCTCGTGCTCGGTGCGGCCGTGGCCGCCCGCATGGCGTGGCGTACTGCGGCGGCCGCCGCGCTGTTGCCGCTGCTCCTGTTCGTGGCGTTCCTGCACCACCCGTTCAACCACCCGTGGTTCGACGCGGGCTACACGCATCGCTACCTCATCGTCTGGTTCTGCGCGTCGCTCGCGCTGGCGGCGGCTGGTCTCTCGGCGCTGTCGCCGTCGTGGGTACCATGGGGCCTCGCCCTGCTTGCGGGAGCCGTGCCGAGCATTGCCTCGGTGACGAGCCTGTGGTTGCCGATCGTCGCCATGGTCGGCGTCGGCACTGCGGTGCTCAGCCTGGCTGCCGTGCGGTCGTTCTGTGACCGGCCGCTGCGCTGGCTGCTCGATCGTCGCTGGCACGCCATGGTCGTTGTCCTGGCCGCCGCGCTTCCCGTGTACGGATTGCAGAGCTTGCGAGCACGCAGCCAATACGACCCCGACTACGGCTACCACGACGCTTTGAGCGAGCGCGGCTGGGGGCCGTGCATCGCCTTCGTGCATCGGCACGTGACGCAGAGCCGCGTCGGTCTGCACGGCAGCATCTACTTCTTCCCGCTGCTCGGCGAACCGTTCGCCAACGAAGTGTTCGTCGCCGACGACCTGCACCGGGACGTGCCGCAGAAGACACCGGAGCAGGTCGCCGCGTGGGCCGTCGCACAGCAGCTCGACTACCTCGTCTGCTGCGTGCCGCGGTTCGAACGCACGGGGTCGCGCGAGTGGGTGTTCGGCGAATCGATCGGCCAGCGATTGCTGGCCATGCATCCCGACCGGTTTGCGGTCGCGTTCGAGAGCCGTGGTGCCCAGGTGCTGCGGGTGCGCCGGGCGGAACGTCGATGAGTGGTGCTGCCCCGCTTGCCCATCCCGTGAACCGCTCCATGCTGTCTTCCCTCGTGGTCGTGCCGTGCTTCAACGAAGCTGACCGGCTCGACACCGCGACGCTCGTTCGCTACGCCGAGACCCACACCGAGGTGCGCCTGCTGTTCATCGACGACGGCAGCACGGACGCCACCGCGGCCATGCTGGCGGCGATGTGTGCTTCGTGCCCGGAGCAGATGTCCTGGCACTCGCTGCCGGACAACCGTGGCAAGGCGGAAGCGGTGCGGCTGGGGTTCCTGCGCGCGTTTGCGGCCGTGCCGGCACCGGACCTGGTGGGCTTCTGGGACGCCGATCTCGCGACTCCGCTCGAGGACATCGGCGACTTCGAGCGCGTGCTCGCGGAACGGCCGCAGCTGCTGGCGGTCTTTGGTTCGCGCGTGAACCTGCTCGGCCGTTCGGTGAAGCGCCGCCTCGCGCGCCACTACGTCGGCCGCATCTTCGCGACCGCGGCGTCGGCCGTGCTGCGGCTGCCGATCTACGACACCCAGTGCGGCGCCAAGCTGTTCCGCAACACCGAGCTGATGCGCGCCGTGTTCGAGCAACCGTTCGTCTCGCGCTGGATCTTCGATGTCGAGATCATCGCGCGCCTGCGCGATCGCCTCATCGCGGCCGGTGGCCCGCCCGCGCGCGATGTGCTGTTCGAGTTTCCGCTCATGGTGTGGCGCGACGTGGCGGGGTCGAAGCTGCGGTTGCGTCACTTCGCGACCGTGTTCCTCGACCTCTGTCGCATCTGGCGGCGCTCGCGGAGACGGCCGCGATGATCCGGCTGCTGCTGTTGCCGTTCTGCCGGTGGTGCCTGCGCTGGTTGCGAACGGAGCGGCGGTCGGTGCCCGTCGTCGAGCGTTGTGCGCGGGCCGTGCTGATGCTGCCCGTGTTCGGTGGCCTGCTCGTGGTGCTGCGCGTGCGGCTCCTGCTCGCCGGTGCCGTCGTCGTCGAAGCGGTCACGGACGATGGCGTGCGCATGCAGTGCCGCTTGCCCGACCTCATCCAGATGTACGTGTACCTGTTCTCGACCTGGGAACCCGACCTCGCGGCGTTCCTGCGGCGGCGGCTCTTGC
>JAYUCN010000663.1:0-3757 GCA_043740335.1 Planctomycetota bacterium | reverse complement strand
TCCAAGGCGCAGCCAAGAACGACGACCGCGTGCGCGCTCTCTTCGGCGCCGACGCCACGGAGCCCGCGGTCTTCGACCTCGCCGCCAAGGCCAAGATCCTGCACTTCGCCTGCCACGGCGTCGCCGAAGAGTTCGCGGGCCAGAGCCTCAGCATGCTCGTGCTCTCGCAGCCCGAGCACACGCTGCCGACCGACGACGGCCTCCTGAAGCTCGACGACCTGCTGCAGCGCTGGCGCGGCCGCCTTGGCTCGTGCCGCCTGGTAGTACTGTCTGCCTGCCGCACGCAGGTCGGCCCGCTCTACCGCGACGAAGCACCGCAAGCGTTGCCGCTCGGCTTCCTCTACGCGGGCGCCTCCGCAGTCATCCCGTCGCTGTGGGCCGTCGACGACGCCTCGACCAAGGAACTCATGACCGACTTCTATCGGCGGCTGCTCGCCGGCGAGAAGGACCGGTTGCATGCGTTCACGGCAGCGAAGAAGGCGCTGCGCGCGAAGTACCCCGACCCGTTCCACTGGGCGCCGTTCCTCTACATGGGCAGCCCGGAGTGAAGAGGCGCCTGTGACGCGCAGCATCGTGGTGCGCGTCGTCTCGCAGCGCTACAACGTGCCGCGCATGAAGATCCGCCACGCCCCTCTCGCGGCCGCGAGCCGCGGTGACCTCGTCTTCGCACTCGCTGTCGATGGTGGCGCTCCGGATGCCGGCGCTGCCTTGCAGACGGCCGTCGGCGCGGGCAAGGCCACGGGCGATCTGAAGACCGCCTTCCGCAGCACGAGTGTGTTCCATCAGGGACCGAAGTCCGCGTGCAAGCGCCTCGGCTTCGTCGGCCTCGGCAAGCCCGACCAGGTCGACACCGAGAAGCTGCGCCGCGCCGCTGCCGTGGCGCAGGCGACGGCGGCCGAGGTCGGCGTCGCATCGTTCTCGCTGCTCGCCGCATCGTCCGCGCTCGGCAAGATCGAAGCCTTCGCCGCCGGTCAAGCGATCGCCGAAGGCCTCGTGCTCGGCGCCTACCGCTACGAACCGCCGAAGCAGCAGCCCAGCAAGCCGGCCAAGGCCACCGTGTGCCAGGTCGGCTGCGTTGGCATGAACAAGAAGAACGAAGCAGTGTTCGCCGATGGTCTCGAGCAGGGCCGCATCGCCGCCGAAGCGACCGTGTTCGCGCGCGACCTCGAGAACCAGCCGTCGAATCTCTGCACGCCGACCGCCCTCGCCCGGGCCGCGAAGAAGCTCGCTGGCGGCCGCCTCCGCGTGAAGGTTCTGGATCGCGCGGCGATGGAACGGTTGAAGATGTACGCGCTGCTCGGCGTCGCGCGCGGCAGCGACGAGCCGCCGAGGTTCCTCGTGCTCGAGTACCGCGTGCCCGGGGCCAAGGGCAACGTCTGCGTCGTCGGCAAGGGCCTCACGTTCGACACCGGCGGCATCAGCATCAAGCCGGCCGCGAAGATGGACGAGATGCGCTACGACATGTGCGGCGCAGGCGCCGTGCTCGGCCTCTTCCACGCGCTCGCCAACGGTGGGCTCGGCGCGCACAAGCCGAAGCAGAACCTCATCGGCCTCATCGCCGCGACCGAGAACGCGATCGGCCCGAGTGCGCAGAAACCGGGCGACGTCGTCACCGCGATGGACGGCCACACGATCGAGGTGCTCAACACCGACGCCGAGGGCCGGCTCGTGCTCGCCGACGCGATCTGCTACGGCAAGAAGTTCTACGTGCCGAAGCTCATGGTCGATCTCGCGACGCTGACGGGTGCGGTCGTCACGGCACTCGGCCACGAGCTCGCCGGCATCATGGGCAACGATCAGAAGCTCGTCGATGCGCTGATCGCCGCGGGCAAGCAGGCCGACGAACCGCTATGGCAGTTGCCGCTGTGGGACTGCCACAAGGAACAGATGAAGAGCAAGTTCGCCGATCTCGCGAACATCAACGGCACGCAGCACGGCAACGGCTCGACGGCGGGCGGGGCGTTCCTGTCGTACTTCGCGGGCGACACACCATGGGTGCACCTCGACATCGCGGGCTCTGCCTACGGCGGCATCGCCAAGGACTACTACAAGAGTGGAGCCGCCGGCACGGCCGTGCGCACGCTGCTGCACTGGGTCCGCACGCTGTGAGGTGACCATGGCCGATCGCATCGTTCCGTGTAAGCCGTGGATCGCCGACCGCGCGCACGTGGCGACGTTCGCCGACTACGAGCGCCTCTACGCGGAATCGTTGGCCGACCCGTCGGGCTTCTGGCGCCGGCAGGCCGAGCGCCTGCATTGGTTCCATGCGTTCGAGCGCGCGTTCGAACAGGACTTCCACAAGGCCGAGGTCTCCTGGTTCCTCGGCGGCAAGCTCAACGCGAGCTTCAACTGCATCGACCGCCATCTCGTCGAACGTGGCGAACAGACGGCGATCCTCTGGGTCGGCGACGAGCCGGGCACCTACCGGCACATCAGCTACCGCGAACTGCACGAACAGGTCGGACGCCTCGCCAACGTGTTGCGTCGGCACGGCGTACAGAAGGGCGACCGCGTCTGCATCTACCTGCCGATGATCCCGGAGGCCGTGTTCGCGATGCTCGCCTGCGCGCGCATCGGTGCCGTCCACTCGGTGGTGTTCGCGGGTTTCTCGGCCGAATCGTTGCGGGATCGCATCATCGACGCCGATTGCCGCGTCGTGCTGACGGCGAACGAAGGGCTGCGCGGCGGCAAGGTGATCCCGCTCAAGAGGACCGTCGACGAGGCGATCGCAGAGCTGCCCGTGCGGGCCGTGTTCGTGGCGAAGCGAACCGACGCAACGGTGCCGATGCGGAAGGGGCGCGACCTGTGGCTGGCGGAAGAGATGGCGAGGCAGCGCGCCTACAGCCCCGTCGAGTGGCAGGACAGCGAAGACCCGTTGTTCGTGCTCTACACGTCGGGCTCGACCGGCAAGCCGAAGGGGCAGCTGCACACGACGGGCGGTTACCTCGTCTACGCGGCGTACACGCACGAGCTCGTGTTCGACTGGCATCCGGGCGACGTGCACTTCTGCGCCGCCGATGTCGGCTGGGTCACGGGCCACAGCTACATCGTCTACGGGCCGCTCGCGAACGGGGCGACCACGGTGCTGTTCGAGTCGACGCCCGTGTATCCCGATGCGAGCCGCTACTGGCAGGTCGTCGACGACGTGCAGGCGACGATCTTCTACACGGCACCGACGGCGCTGCGCGCGCTGCTGCGGTTCGGCGACGAGCCGGTCAGGAAGTACAAGCGCGACAGCATCCGCGTGCTCGGTTCAGTGGGCGAGCCGATCAACCCCGAGGTGTGGCAGTGGTACCACGACGTCGTCGGCGAGAAGCGTTGCGCGGTCGTCGACACGTGGTGGCAGACCGAGACGGGCGGCATCTTGATCTCGGCGCTGCCGGGGGCGACGCCGTGCAAGCCGGGTTCGGCGACGTTCCCGCTGCCCGGGGTGAGGCCCGTGATCGTCGACGAGCAGGGCAAGGAACTCGTCGGCAACGGCGTGTCGGGCAACCTGTGTCTGGCGGGCAGCTGGCCCGGGCAGGCGCGCACCATCTGGAACGACCACGAGCGCTTCCGGCAGACGTACTTCGCGTTGTATCCGGGGCTCTACTTCACGGGTGACGGGTGCCGTCGCGACGAGGACGGCTACTACTGGATCACGGGGCGTGTCGACGACGTGCTCAATGTCGCGGGGCACAGGCTCGGCACCGCGGAGATCGAGAGTGCACTCGTCGCGCACGAGTTCTGCGCGGAGGCCGCGGTGGTGGGGTTCCCG